>NZ_JAGWCS010000233.1:0-2924 GCF_020657705.1 Clostridioides sp. ZZV15-6598
AATACTTTCTGTTTCATTTATTAATATATCCCTATTAAAGATTATTTCTACTTCTTCATTTTCATAATTTCCTTGACTGGTATTTAAAAGATGCATATTTACAAACCACAACAGTTCTTCAAAAGAAGCTTGAAATTCAGTTTCCATACCATTAGCATCTAAATCTATATCACTATACATGCTTTGTATATTCATCTGATTTGGATTTCCGCTCATTCTATCATCTTTAGCATCATATCCTCTACCATTTTCAATTAATGCCTTTTTAAATACCTCCAATATAGATTTGTAGTTATCAGAATTCACTTTTATCTCTAGTGTTTTTAAATCTCCCACTGCACCATCCACAGTACGAACCTTAACAGCTCCATATTGTGCTAAATTTTTTCTAAACTCTCCTAAATTTTGACCATCATAATTTTGAAGTACCAGTATTGTATTTCTAGCATCTTCTTGCATATTGTTCTCAAAATCAGACAACATAATATTTATGCCATCCTGTAAACTCTTAACTCTTTTAATGAGTGGTATTTCTTTATTGTTGTACTTAAATGGTATCAGTGGTATTCTATCCCAATTAAGTTCCTCATGAATATCATCAGTTTCAACTACTAAATAAGAAGAATATGGACTTTCTGAGTCAGCTATTAAAGTCATTCCTTGCAAAATATATCTCTTGATACCTTCTTTTGAATATACTTCTACTTTCTCAATTATCTTTTCATTTGCTCCACTATATGCTTTTACTTCATATAACCTAACTGCAAAATCTAATATTGTATGCTCTGAATCTTTCCAAAAGGGTAATACTTCATATGAGGGAAACCTTTTAAAGCTTAGTTTACCTTCTTCACTATAGTATGGATGTAACCATGATATACCACCATTTAGAGAATCCTCACAAAGATTTTTGAAGGCTCTAAGAAACTTCTTATTAAATATATCTTTTAATAGCTTATTATAAACTTCATTTTGAGTTTGAAATGTAAGGGGCTTACCTAGCAAATAATTGACTTTTTGGTCTACTAAATTAGCATATTTATTATCTACTATTTTATTATTTGGTAGATTTTCAACTTCTGTCAACTTTCCGCCTTCTCCAATAACAGTACGCTTCCGTCTTAAAATATCATGCTCCCCTTTGTAATATCTCTCACCTTGTAACTGCTCTTTTCTAGTATTTGAGGTTTTCCACTTATCTATCTCATATTCCAAGTGTTTTAAATTACTTACTGTAGGATGTGATGTTTTATTTAACATGCTTTTCAACTTATCGACCCCCTTTCTTATAAGATTAATCAAAACTAAACACCTCTCCTTTTATGAATTCTTCCAGTGCATACCTCATAGCATCCATTAGGTGATTAAAATCATCTATAGGCTTATTAATCTTGTTTCCAAACTTATCTTTATCCCAAGTATAATTACTTATCTCAGTTAAAAAGTTTACACAATTAGGATGTATTATAATCCTATAATCCTGAATATATTGGATACCATTATTTACACTATCTTTTCCTTTTCTTGAACCTTTTATATTTCTTAGCCCTAATTCTCTTAGATGGTCAATATCTTTTGGAGAAGCTGAATCTGCTGTTATATGTTCTTTAGAATATCCTTTCCCATTAACTTCTCTGTAAAGTTTCTCATTAGACATACCATGTTTATATACTTCATCAAATACATAAATCTCTTTTGAAGCTTCATCAACTAATCCACAAAATAAAGTTGATGGGTCATTAGTATAACCAAAGTCCATACCAAAAGCTGACTTTATATTCCTCTGCTCTATAATAGTGTCTATATTAAATTCCTTCTCTTCCCAGTTTTCATATACTAACCCATCAACAATGCCCCAGTCTCCAAGTCCTGCCACCTTATAACGTCTTGGATTATTCTTTTTCATAGTTTCAAATACTTTCTTATCTGCATCATCTAGGAACTCGTTACAAAGGTAATTAGTAGTCTTTGAAAGTATATCCTTATCCTTTGCATCAAAGAATCTTTGCTTAATCCAATGATGTTCATTCCAGGGGTTAAATGTCATTGTTATTTGTTTAAATAATCCATCTGGAACTTTACCTCTTATACTTTCATCTAGCATGTTAAAACTATTTTCATCTGTTATCTCATAAGCTTCTTCAATCCAGCACCAACAAAGTACTCCAACATCAACAGTAATAGATGTAATTTTAAGTGGGTCATCAAAGCCTCTAAAATATATCTTTTGTCCTGTAGGAATATATGTAATTTCAAGTGGATTAGTTGTACTATCCCAATAATTATCTACTCCTAATTGATGTATAGCCCATTTAAGTTCCTTATAACAACTATCTCTTAATGTTCCAAATACTTTCCTTACAACTAATAGATTGGCTTCTGGATATTGCATCAACTTAGTAATGTAATATAAAGCTGTTGTCTTTGATTTCTTAGAAGCTCTTGAACCTTTACAGACTCTATAACGACCCTTAAATCTCCAATAATCTTTGTATCCTTTACCTACTAACTTTGCTATATTTACTTTCTTAATCTTCAATTTCATCATCTCCAGTTATAACTATAGGGATAGCTCCTTCAACTTCTACCTTATCAGTAAACAACCTGTATCTCTTACCTAAGAGTTCAGCAGCCTTATTTCTATCTTTTATGCTTACATCTTTTTTAACTCTTTCAACACCATTTTCAGAAACTACAACCACTTCCTCTTTTGCTTCGTTCCTTACTATTTTAGTTAAGTACTCCATAACTTCTTTAGCATCTGCTATCCTATTTGACTCAAGTTGACCTATTCTTTCATCAATGTAACTTTTCAGGTATGGTTTTGTTAAGTTCTCAGCACCTATCACCTTGGCAGTCTTTTCAGAATACCCCGCTTTTATTGCTGCTTCTGTAGCATTACCAGTCTTTATATAGTAATCACA
>NZ_JAGWCS010000234.1:0-2921 GCF_020657705.1 Clostridioides sp. ZZV15-6598
AATTAGAACTTTATTACTTCTAATAATACCTAATTAATTATAATATTTAACATTTTATGTAAAATTTATAAAAAAATGTATATAATCTAAAACAAGTGACTATACTAAAAATATGATACGGATAACCAATAAGTTCAACCTATCTCCCCCAAAATAGAATGGGCTACAGTTCCCCCCAACTGTAGCTCATTTTCGTGTTATTTAGGTATTTTTCATTTCATTTCAATACAGTTAGTCTATATTCTTATCTTTACTTTTTATAAACATTAATTTTCCATTATTTATTCCCCATATCTCATCAGCAAATAGCGCAACTTCTTCTGAACTTGTTGTTATTATCACACATTTATTATCTTTATGTGCCAAATTATAAAACACATTTATTAGATTTTCTTCACTTTTATCATCAGTACTTTCTATAATATCATCACATACTATCAGGTTAGGATTATTAGATAATGACCTAGCAATACATACTTTTTGTTTATCATAATAAGATAAGTTTTCTACTCTCTCATTTGCTTTTTCTTTATTAATTCCTACCTTTTGTAGAATCTCATATACTATGTTATTTTTATTCTTTTTCTTATTTTCACTAATTGTCATTGGTAAAATGATATTATCCAAAACAGTTGCATTATTTAACAAATTATAATCTTTAAATATCGCACCCAGATACTTATTTCTATACATATCTTTATTTATACTTCTTAGACTTTTACCATTATAAATAATACTTCCATCAGTATAATCATCAAGACCTGATATCATAGATAACAAAGTACTCTTTCCTGAGCCAGATTTTCCTATAATAATGTACATTTTTCCAGCTTCAAATTTGGCATTTACATCTTTTAATACATATTTATTACTTCCTTCATATTTATAATTAACATCTATCAATTCTAGTATTCCCAATTTACACCACCTAATTTCTATCATAAATTATCTGTATTGGTCTATATACAATCGTACTATACACAGCTAATATGCTAGTCAATACTATCAACATTATAGCTACAATGGTTGTCTTAAATATTATATTTGGAATTAATTTATCTCTTAAACTTTTTACTTCTTGTTTGCTAGTATCGTTATTTATATCTATATTTTTATACTCTCTATTATTGAGTAAATCAACATTATGTATTGCATTATATTGATTTTGATATTCAAAAACATAATTTGATATATTTGAAGCGGATATACTTACAATTCCTCCTCCAAATATAATACATATTAAAATTATTATAAGGCTTTCACATATGAAACTCTGAACTATCTTAAATTTAGGCATCCCAATCAATATTAACACACCAATATAATACTTTATTTTTTTAATTGATGTTATAGAATTTATCATCAATAATATCGAACCTAATATTAATATTCCAAGCGTAACTGTAAAAGCTATATTAGACAAACGTTGCATTGGTTCTATTAGTTTACTGTATGCAAATTCATCTATAGTAACTTTATATATATCACTTAAACCTTTGTCTCTTACCTCTCTCTCAAATGCTTTTCTACTACTAGAATCTTTCAGTAAAAATCTAGCATTTGTATAGATTATTGGATTTTCTAATTCAACCTTCTTCTCAAATTCAACTAAAGTATTGTATGTAGTTAATATATTATCATATATACTATCTTCTTGAGTAACTTCTATATCTTTAGTATTGCTGTTTTCTTTTTTCTTATATATACCTACTATTTTTAAATTTAGCTTTATATCGGTACTATAATCACTTAATAGAGATATCGTATCTCCAATTTTCAACTTATTAATATCAATAAATTCTTCACTTACCATACATTCATTATCTTTTTGAAATACTCTTCCTTTTACCTTCTCCAGATTATAGTATTTAAGACTTTCATTCTTCTCTGTATGTCCTATAATTCCATAATTTTTAAACATCATATCATCATATACGATTTTTCTGCCATCATTAGAATTATATTTATTATCATCAATGTGTGCTGTGATATTCCCAATAAGAGATACTTTTTTTACATATTTTGATTTTGCAAAGTTTAAATAATCATTTACACTCAAGTTACTATATTTTATAATAGACTTTCCTGAATCATCCTGAACAAGCTTTTTACCATCAAGCTTAATTTGAACTTCTGATTCAAATTTTTTCTCATAATTCGCCTTTATCACATTAACATTCGAATTTATTATTGATGAAATTAATATTGCTAAGACCATCAATAACATAACAACTATACTAAACGAATTACGTAATTTATTTCTAAGTAAGTTTTTGACTGCATTATTTAAAATATACACTTCACATCTCCTCTTACCAATTCAATAATGTCTTAGAATTATTATATCTATCTTAATTTGTTATTTATATTCTTTAAATACTAGATAAAAAGTTGAACCTTTACCTTCTTCACTTTCTACCCATACAAATCCACTACATAAGTTGCATACATGTTTTACTAAACTAAGACCTATACCATATCCATCTTTATTTAATTCATTTATTCTATATCTGTCATAAAATATTTTTTTCATACTGTATTTATTCATTCCAATACCATTATCTTTTACTGATACAATAACGCTACCTTTTTGATTTTTCACATTTACACATATATCTTTACCTTCACCATATTTTATTGCATTGTCCAAAAGATTAGATACGCCTCTATAAATCCACTTTTCTTTCCCATAGATGCTCATATTTTCATCTTCCTCAAAATCAAAGCTTAAATTATCATATACTTTAGAATAATGGTCACATACTTGTGCACATATTAATGCTATGTCAACTTCATACATATCTTCATTATTTTTTGTATCACTTATTGCAAGTACATCTTCTACATTATTTGCAACTTTATTAAGAGTATTTAATAGTTCTTCATTTCCACTTAATTCTAGGCTTGTTCTAAGTATTGCT
>NZ_JAGWCS010000235.1:0-2895 GCF_020657705.1 Clostridioides sp. ZZV15-6598
GAGTATAATATGGATAAAGTTAACTTAAAAAGATATAATTGTGATATAAATGTTGGATTAAACAGTGAACAACTTCAAAGTAGAATAGATGACAATTTAATTAATGTATTTGACAATGGAAAAACTAAAACATACAAGCAAATTTTTAAAGATAATATATTTACACTTTTTAATCTTATAAATCTTGTTTTAGTTTGTTTGCTAGTTTCAGTTGGCTCTTTTAAAAATACCTTATTTATATTTATTGCTGTAATTAATACTATTATTGGTGTGATTCAAGAAATAAGAGCAAAAATATTGTTGGACAATCTATCTGTTATAGTATCAAGCAAAGTATCTGTTATAAGGGAAAAGGAGAAAAAAGAGATTGATGTTCAGGAATTAGTGCTAGACGATATTATGATTTTAAAAACAGGAAATCAAATCTGTGCAGATTCAAAAGTTTTAGAAGGAAAGTTAGAGGTAAATGAATCTCTAATTACAGGAGAATCTGATATTATTGTAAAAAGCAAAGGTGATTTTTTATATTCTGGTAGTTTTGTAGTTTCCGGAGATGCATTTGTAAAAGTTGAGAACATAGGAAAAGATAACTATGCAAATAAGATAGCTAGTGACGCTAAAATTTCTAAGAAACATAATTCTCAACTTAGAAATTCATTAAATGCAATATTAAAAGTTGTTGGTGTAATAATTATTCCTTTAGGAGTTATATTGTTTGTAAAACAACATTTTGGAAATGGGGACTCTATAGTAACATCTGTAGTAGGTACTGTGGCAGCTGTAAATGGAATGATACCAGAGGGATTAACTCTGCTTACAAGTATTGCTTTGGCTGTTGGGACAATAAAGCTTGCAAGTCATAAAACTTTAGTTCAAGAATTATATTGTGTAGAGACTCTTGCTAGAGTTGACACATTATGTCTTGATAAAACAGGTACAATCACAGAAGGTAAAATGCAAGTTGATGATGTAGTAATGCTTGAAAAAGTTAATGTAAACGAGATAATGGGAAATTTGTGTAATTCTCTTAAAGATGACAATGCGACATTAAATGCTATAAGAGATAAATATACTATTTCAGATACATATAAAGTTAAAAATTTGATTCCATTCTCATCAGCAAGAAAATACAGTGGTGTTGTCTTTGAAAATGAAGGTACATACTTAATAGGAGCCTTTGAGTTTATTTTTAAAGATAGATATAAAGACTTAAAAATAGAGATTGAAAAATATTCTAAAGCAGGAAATAGAGTAATAGCTTTGGCTCATAGTAATTCTTATATGGAAGATAATAAGATACCTGAAGATATAAAACCACTTGCTTTTATATTGATATTAGATAAAATTAGGGATGAAGCCAAGGAAACTTTAGAGTTTTTTTATAATGAAGGTGTAGATATAAAAATTATATCTGGAGATAATCCAATAACAGTAAGTGAAGTAGCAAGAAAAGCTGGTCTTAAAACAGCTAGTAGATTTATTGATGCGACAACACTTAAAAATGATAAAGAGATATACGATGCAGTTGATAAATATAGTGTTTTTGGAAGAGTAAGCCCACAACAAAAGAAACAAATGATTGTAGCATTAAAACAACAAAATCGTACAGTAGCAATGACCGGAGATGGTGTAAATGATGTATTAGCACTTAAAGAAGCTGACTGTAGTATTGCGATGGCATCTGGAAGTGATGCTACCAAAAATGTCTCTAATTTAGTGCTATTAGATTCAAACTTTGCATCTATGCCAAAGGTTGTTATGGAAGGAAGAAAGGTAATCAATAATATTCAAAGAGCATCTTCTTTGTTTTTAGTAAAGACAATCTTTTCATTCTTCTTATCACTGTTAACATTATTTTTCTTTAGTAGACAGTATCCATTTGTACCAATTCAGTTATCATTGATTGGAGCTGTAACAGTAGGTATACCATCATTCTTTTTAGCTCTTGAGGCAAACCGAAGTAGGATTTCAGGAAATTTCTTACTTAATATATTAAAAAATGCTTTACCAGGAGCACTATGTGTAACATTAAATGTAATTATTGTTTACAATATAGTTGAATACTTAGGTTATAGTTCAAGTGTATTTTCTACGATGTGTGCTATATTAACTGGTATATGTGGTCTTTTGATATTAAGACAGCAATGCTTGCCATTTAATAAAGAAAGATTATTTTTAATTGTAAGCATGACTATAGCATTTGTTGTTGGAATCCTATTTTTAGGTGGATTATTCTCATTTGTAGCTCTAAGTAAAGAGCTAATCCTTATAACTATGGTATTAGCAGTATTAATGCCGATTATGATAAAAGTTATGTTATTTGTATTAGATGAGATACTAGACACAATAGCCCCAGATTTAAACTGACTTGAATAATATAAAAAAAGAGCAACTTAATATTAAATAGAGTTGTTCTTTTTTTATATACATTAAATTTTATATAAGAATATCATATATATTTATTAATCAGCTATGTATGAACAGCAATAGTCAACAACTTCATTAACTTTTAAATCAAAACTTGAATCAGAAGGAACATTAAATTTTTGACCTTCCTTATATGTTACAAACTCATTGCTTCCAGGTAGTTTTACATCCATGCTTCCAGCAAGCATTTCCATTATTTCTTCTTCTCTAGTAGAAAAAGTGTACTCTCCAGGTAACATCAATCCTAAAGTTTTTCTTTCACCATTAGGAAATATTATTACTCTACTACTTACCTTACCATCAAAATAAACGTTTGCTTTTTTTACCGCAGTAACATCTTTAAATTCACTCATTAGACAAATCCTCCAAAATTATTTATTCATATATATTATATAAAAATAACGCAAAAATTTCTATATTTTTACGCAAAAATTTAGTATTTCTAAAAAAAATTAATAAATATAAAAT
>NZ_JAGWCS010000236.1:0-2852 GCF_020657705.1 Clostridioides sp. ZZV15-6598
ATGTATTATTTGGTATGTTTTGTGTTGAGTTTTGTTGGGTACTTATTATCTATTTTTTTTGTTTGTTTTTTTTTTTTTTCAAAGAGGAAGCGGCATTCGAGGTCAGGCTCGGTTTCGGTGGGTTGGAAATTGTGATTAGGGGACATTCAAAAAATACAAATTTTTTTAAAATTTCAATTTTTTAATATTAGATATTTTTTTTAATTAAAAATAATTTAAAAATAATCAGAAAAAAATTAAATTTTGCTTTATTTTTTATATATTTTTTCGTCCTCATTCTTAATCTAACTAGAACAGTAGGAATTGCACAAATAGAAGTAAGTAATGCATTCCTTTTTTGCACTTCTCAATCTATAGTGGAATGTTCAACAATACTATACTGTCATTAACATTAGATTCAAAACTAAAATTTTATAATTCAGATATTTCTTCAACAATCGCTTTGACAGACTTATTAGAAACATTAATTTTAGTTGTTGCTAATCTTTCATACAATGGTAAATAGTTGACACTTCTTTCTATTACATCAGTAAAACGCGAACCTTCATCTACATCTGTCTTCAACCTTCTTCTCAATACAGTTTCATCACAAATTAAAGAAATTTTTATTACTCTACAATCCGATATATCTAGGCAAGATATAATAGTATCAATAATACTTTGTTCATGCATTACCCAACAGAAAATAATATTCTCAAAAGCACTACATTTTATAAAGTTATTCAACAATGAGCAAATATTTGAAAGAACCATTTTTTTCGTTTCACCAGTAATTTGAAATGGATGCATATCCCAACACCAATCACCATCAAGAAAAACACTATTTTTCAAGATTAATTTTAGAGACTGGCATACTGTTGTCTTGCCTACTCCCATTGTACCACCAATAATATAAATATTTTTCATTCATTTTACCTTTCAAAGTTTAAGTTATTTGTTAATTATATTTTATCATATCAACATATAAAAATCATACTTTAACATCTATCATATTATTCATACCATATACAATTGCTTTGTTATCTTTAGTTATCTTATATTCATTCCTAAATGGCTTAAGTAGAAAATTAAACTTATAAATCATTTTTTATTACTTAAATTCTTGAAATAATTAAATTAAACTTTATACATTTATTAATTTGTAGCATAATCCATATTCATACTTTCTTTTATCAAAATTCCATGATACAATAATACTGCTAGATAATAGTAGTTTAATATAGAACTAATATACATATATAGTTATGTAATAATAAATATTACAAAGGAGAGTGAATTGTAATGTTATCAAAGCCAGCAACAATGCTTTTAGGCCTAATAAATGAAAAGCCTCTTAATGCCTATGAAATTATAAAAGTGCTAGAATACATGAATGTAAAGTACTGGTTTAATATCGCAGACTCAACCGTATATACTACAATTAAGACTTTAGAAAAAAGAGGATTGATTTTAGGTACTGTTAAAAAAGATGGTAATATGCCAGACAAAACAGTTTACACAATCACAGAAAAAGGAAGTGTAGAATTTCATAATACTTTGAGAAATTCTATTTTGAAATTCGATTATGACACTAATATTTTTTCTATTACAGCATTCTTTATCGAATGTCTAGAAAAAGAAGAAAGAAAGAATCTTTTAGAAAAACGATTAGAAATTTTAAATCAATACCTAACAGGAATTAAGCAAAAAGATGATGATGACTGGGAAAAGGAAGTTAGTGAATTTCATATTGCTAATGTAAAACGTATGATTGATATAGTATTAGCAGAGATTTCTGGAACAAAAAGATTATTAGCTGTTTATAAAGGATAAACAAAAACTGTAGATAATGGCTTTCCATATATAATTCATAGTCTACTGTTTTGTGTTTATTTCATTTACTCTTCTTTCATAAATATATAAAAGGCACCTCATATGAAGTGCCAATCTATATTATATTCATTTTTATTTATTGCCTTTAGTTATTGTATAAGACCTATTTCTCAATATATTTTCATATATCCTTATGACATCTTACATTTATAGGATTTTTTTATAAAGCTTATTATATATGATTATGCCAAAGTTGAATATTCTTCTACATACTGACTATATACATATCCAGAATATCTTTTCCCATTTTTGTGGATATTAATTCTTTTCCATTTTCCAACACTATAACAGACTTCAACTTTAAAACCATCAGGAATTGTAGTTATTATTTTTGAATCTGTTGTTCTGTCATTTCTTAATTCTAGATTTAAACCATTAGTTTTTATATTTCCTATGTAATTTCTTTTTCTGTTTTCTAGAATACTATTACTTTTAGTATTTCCTAATTTTTCTAAATATTTATAGAGTAACCAACCTTTGTCATAATTACTTTCAACTTCTGCCCATTTTCCATCTACACAATTTAACTTAACCATTTTTCCTTCTGGTATGCTTTTTAATTTCACACTGTTTATATCTGGTTTCTCTCTTAAATTCAATTTAATCTTAGTCCTAAAATTGATGTTAGATTCATCAACGTTTTTTAATGTTAATTCAGATATCATTTCAAGCCCTCCTCTTGCCAAATTTTAAGTTATTAAAAATACCTAACTCTTAAAAAATAAATTTAACAAAAAGAATTATTATCTTTTTGGCAACTGGCTGACATGACCTTTATTATATAAAGATTTTAGTCCCTATAGCTTTGCGTCATTAGATTTATCTAATATTGCCTATATCTGAATAATAACACAAATTAAATATTTACAAAACAATATTCCATCAAATTTTATATTAATTAAATATAAATTCAATTTTTAATTAATAATAAATAAAAAATATCTTTATATTACTAAATAAATTATTATTCTCTATAAGTC
>NZ_JAGWCS010000237.1:0-2717 GCF_020657705.1 Clostridioides sp. ZZV15-6598
CTTGTATAGCAATTTATACTAATAATTAATAAGTAAGAAACTTATATAGAATGTTTTTGACTTGAAAATTGTAGTAATATAGTATATAAGTTACTATGTTGAATAAATTCAGGCTGGAGGAGTAATTATGAAGTGTACAAATTTTACTTTCAAAGGAAAAGAAGATTTAGATATCTATACATATAAATGGGAAGATGAAAGTATAAAAGACCCAAAGGCAATTGTGCAAATTGCCCATGGAATGGCAGAAACTGCACAACGATATGAGGTTTTTGCTAAAGAGCTTACTAAAAATGGATATATAGTATATATAAATGACCATAGAGGACATGGAAAAACTGCAAAGACAGTAGAGAATGTTGGGCATCTAGCTGAAAAAGAAGGTTTTAGATGTCTTGTAGAAGATATGAATACTTTAACAAGTATTATAAAAAAAGAAAATAAAGATTTACCAATTTATTTATTTGGACATAGTATGGGGTCATTTGCTAGTCAAAGATACATAATGAATTACAGTGATAATTTATCTGGTCTTATATTATGTGGTTCAAATGGACAACAAGGTATTATTCTAAATTTTGCTCACCTAATAATTAATCATGAGATTAAAAAGCATGGAAGAAATTCTCGAAGCAATAAAATAAATGATTTAATATTTGGTGGAGAAAGTATAGGAAAAAATAAAAAAAACAAATTTGATTGGTTAAGTAGAGATAAAGAACAAGTTGAAAAATATATAAATGACCCATTTTGTGGGGTGGTATGTACCTGTGGCTTTTTTTACGATTTAGTACAAGGATTAAAAGAAATAGAGGATAAAGAAAACTTAAAAAAGATACCACTTGATATTCCTATTTACATAATATCTGGAGATAAAGACCCTATAGGTAAACATGGTAAGGGTGTGTTGAGACTTAGAGATAGGTATATAAATTTAGGTGTAAAAGACGTAACATGTAAACTCTATAAAGATGGAAGACATGAATTATTAAATGAGATAAATAAAGAGGAAGTTTTTGAGGACATTATTTGCTGGCTAAATGAAAAAATAGGAATTTTGTAGTCAGTAAAATAAGCTTTTTACTTATAATTTAACCAATAGTTAAATTATAAGTTTTTTGTTAACTTTACCTCGATTTACTAATAAATGCTTTTTTAATATACTTAAATTAAGAGATATACATTAAGGAGGTATATATGCGAATTAAAATAGGTCAAGTTATACAAACATTGAGAAAAGGAAAAGGATTAACGCAAGAACAATTAGCAAAGTTTATAGGAGTGTCAACACCAGCAGTATCTAAATGGGAAAGTGGAAACTCTTATCCAGATATAGAATTATTGCCATTATTAGCAGATTTTTTTAATGTATCTGTTGATAAACTTTTAAACTATAAAGTAGACTTAAATGAAGAAGAAGTAATGAAAATTTATAAAGAAATAGAAGCAATTCTTGCTAAAATAGAAATCGACTTATCAACAGAAGAACCACTAGAAGAATTTAAAGAAGATTTAGAATCTGTAGAAAGACTTGCTAATATGTATCTGGAGAAATATTCTCAAAGTTATCTACTAAAGTTAAAAATAAGTTCGCTATACCAAATGTACTCATATAAATTTGGTAAAGATAAATTTGGTAGTAAAATCAAAGAAACAACAAATATTCTTGAAGATGTAGTGAGAAATACAGATGATATTCAAATCAAAGAAACGGCGCTTCTTATTTTATCAAATGCATATTATATGTTAGATGATTATGAAAAAGCAGAGCTATACTTAAATATGATACATAAACCAATAGGGGACACAAGTGTTAATTTAGCTATGATATACTTAAGTCAAAATAGGCTGGATGAAGCAGAAGTATTACTTCAAAATAAATTCTTTAGCGATGTATTTAATACAACTCTAGATTGTAAAGGATTAATTAATGTATGTAAAAATAAATATAAAGAATTAAAGAAAGAGTTAGATAGTGGAAGTTATGACAAAAGAATAGCAGAGAAAGAAATGGAATATATAAAAAATAAGTCATTAGGATATGCCAATATATCTTTAGAAATAAAGAAGATATTGAGTGAAAATAGGGGAGCTTTTTTTGGAATATATATGGACTATATAGAGTTATCTTTAAATCTCTTATTTTTTAATATGGAAGAAGAAGCTAAAGAAGCTTTATATGGTCTAAAAGAAATATTAGAAAAATATCCTCTACATGAGAGCTCAGATACAAGTCAAATGACGTTTTTTGATAAAGTAAAATCTAAAAATTCATATACTTTTAATGTATATACTAATCTACTTATCATGCTTAATGATAATAGTTTTAATGAATTAAGAGGAGAGCCAATTTTTGAATCTATAATTGAAAAGGTTTTAGAATTGGAAAAAATGTTAAAAGATAAATGATGAATAAATATTTAGTATAACAGCTTAAAAGTTAATAAATAAAAAGCTAGAAATAGGATACTTAATAAAGTAAATATCTTATTTCTAGCTTTTTATTTGATAAAATAAGTTGTCAAACATAGAAATTTAATTTGTATGAAATAAGTCATTAACCGTAGAATATAAAAAAATCATGGATAAAACAAATTTAGAAGTTACAAAAAAGTTACATAAATTTAGAAAGTTATAATATACATATATAATATAAGATTAAAACTGTAATAAATAAGTTAATTTAAAATTTGAACATGAAAGGGGAAATATTATGG
>NZ_JAGWCS010000238.1:0-2682 GCF_020657705.1 Clostridioides sp. ZZV15-6598
ATATATATATCACCCTATTTTACATTGTAGCATAAATTCCCAATGGAGACAATTTATTGAAATCCAATAGATTACATGCTTACAAGTAAAAATATTCACTTATATATTTTTATTATCTAAAAAATAAATCTACAAAAAACACAAACTACAATTAAGGTATTATAAATTTTAATTTATGACAGTAAAAAAACCATAGAGTATAAAATAAACTATGGCTTTTCTTTACTTATTGAGTTATTTATATTATTTATAACATATCTACATGAATATTTTATCTAATATGGTTTGTAAATTACATATTATATATTTTATAAATTACATGTTAAAAGTCGTTTCAATATATCTTTTTATTTCTTCAGCAGTACCCATATTAAGCACTTCATCAGCTAATTTTTTCATATCAGCTTCTTTAACTGAAGTTATTAATTTTCTAGCAGGAAGTATTGATATTGGAGACATAGAAAACTCGTCTAATCCCATACCTAAAAGTATTGGTATCATTTTTTGGTCTCCAGCAGATTCCCCACACATACCTGCCCATTTACCTTCTTTATGTGCATTATCTATAACTGTCTTTATAAGTCTTAAAACAGCTGGATTAAATTGATTGTAAAGATAGCTTATCTTTTGGTTCATTCTATCAACTGCACAAGTATATTGAATTAAATCATTAGTTCCTATAGAGAAGAAATCTACATGTTTAGCAAGTACATCAGATATTACAGCAGCAGATGGCACTTCTATCATCATACCGATTTCTACATCTTTAGCATAAGCTATACCTTCAGAATCAAGTTCTGCTAAAACTTCTTTTACAACTTCTTTAGCTTGTAATAATTCTTCTAAAGATGAAATCATAGGGAACATTATTCTTAATCTTCCATGAACACTCGCTCTATATAAAGCCCTTAATTGAGTCTTAAATATATCTGTTCTATCTAAACAAAGTCTTATTGCTCTGTAACCTAAAAATGGATTCATTTCAGGTTCCATAGTCAAGTAACTTAACTCTTTATCTCCACCTATATCTAATGTTCTTATAACTATAGGTTTACCTTTCATTCCTTCTAATACAGCTTTATAAGCTTCATATTGTATTTCCTCAGTTGGGAAAGAATCTCTATCCATATATAAAAATTCTGTTCTATAAAGACCAACGCCTTCAGCATCATTCTTTATTAGACCTTCTATATCATTAGGAGTTCCTATGTTACCAGCTAATTCCACATGCTTCCCATCAAGAGTTACTGACGGCTTTCCTTTTAATAATTGTAAGGCTTCTCTTTCTTCTTCATATTTAGCTTTTAACTCAGTATATTTGTTTATAGTGTCTTCATCTGGATTAACAATTACTTCACCAGTATCTCCATTGAAAACTACAAAATCTCCATCTTTAACGTTTGAAGTTATATCACTTAATCCAACGATTGCAGCGATTTCTAAAGTTCTAGACATTATAGCTGTATGAGAAGTTCTTCCACCTATATCAGTTAAAAAACCTAAAACCATTTTTTTGTTCATAGTTGCTGTATCTGATGGAGTTAAATCATGTGCTATTAATATTACTTCTTCACTTAAAGCAGATAAATCAACAACTTTAATTCCTAATATATGTCTAAGTATTCTATTTGTAACGTCTTTTATGTCTGCTGCTCTTTCTTTCATGTATTCATTGTCCATAGACTCAAACATGCTAACAAACATTTCTTTTATTTCATTTAAAGCATATTCTGCATTTACATTTTCAGTTTTGATTTTATCAATTGCAGAACCAATTAACTCTGGGTCTTCTAAAACTAGTAAATGTGCTTCAAATATTTCTGCTTCTTCTTCTCCTAATTCTTGAGAAGCCTTTTCCTTAACTTTTATTAATTCTTCTTTAGAAACTACAACCGCATTTTCTAATTTAGCAACTTCCGCTTCAACATTATCTATAGATTTTTTCTCAATTACTAATTCACTATGCTCAACTACTAACGCTTTCCCTAAAGCAATACCAGGAGAAGCTCCTATTCCTTTGTAAGACATAACCCTACCTCCTAAAAATATCTTCTGTATTTTGATTTCAAATTTATAATTAAAAATATCTTACTTTTTTCATCATTTAAAATATTTGTATTTTCATACCCAATTAACAATAATCTTAATCTTCTGATTAAATAAACATGAAAGTAACAAAGAAACTAAATATTTACAAACTTTTGTCTGTATATTTTTAATGTTTCTTTGTTACTTTTACTCTAAGCAATGATTAGATTATAAATACCAAATTTTTAGAAACTATATATCTACTCTCCAAATCCACTTTCAACTAACTCAACCATTGCTGCTAAAGCTACTTCTTCATCTTCTCCATTTACAACTAATTTTAATTCTTCTCCTTGAGCTAAACCTAAACTCATTATTCCCATGATTGATTTTGCATTTACAGTTTTGTCTTTTGCTACAACTTCTACTGTTGATTTAAATTCAGCAGCCTTCTTAACAAACATTCCTGCTGGTCTAGCATGTAATCCACTTGCATTTTTGATACTAACTACTTTTTCCATTTTTTAAATCCTCCTATAAACCTAACATTTTATATTTTTTAAAATTGTTTTCCTATTTTTTACTTTAATGGCACTTAGTGGTACTTTTTTGTCCTATGGTCATTTTTTGTTCCCACCAGTGCTACAAAAATAT
>NZ_JAGWCS010000239.1:0-2638 GCF_020657705.1 Clostridioides sp. ZZV15-6598
AATTGTATATATGTGTTCCAATGATAGCAAATTTATTATCATTTTTTATACTTTACGATTATATTATTAATCTTATAAAGATTTCTCCTGAAAGGAGAGTTATTTTTTTAGTAATAGTTTTACTGTTGATATTGTCCAATATTTCAATATTTGCATTAATACGTATAATACTTAAAATTAAAGATAAAAAAGATAATATAATAAATTAATTAATACATATAAAAATAGCTTAGTGAATATTTCTAATTGATATATTATAGCTTATTTGTTTTAAAATGTTGAAATTTGAATTATATGGTGATGTAGATAAAGTTGATTAGGCTAAGACTCTTTAAAATGAGTGTATTAGTGAAATAAGTAAGATTACATCAAATATTCTCAAGTTGTATGGTAAGAGTAAGAAATATTACAGAAGCAGGCTGAAAATTTAATTTGTATTAGAGTATATCATTTAAAGTAAAGCAAGCTAAATAAAGGCTATAATAAAATCGTTAATATATTTTGTAAAATATGAAATAAGTAAAATTAGGCATACCCATATAAAAATATGTTTTTTAAAAGGATATATGTTGTTAAGTTTCTGTGCAACAAGTGCAAGTAAAAAATAAATAAATAACATTATTAAGAAAACTATTAAGTCACTCATAAATTTCTCCTATGATTAGATGGTATTAAGGTTAGAATACTATGAGAAGCTAATAGTGGCAACATATTTTGCAGATTTGTAAATAAATTGAAACAAGTTATTCAGAATAAAAAAGATTGTTTTCACACATCTTTTATGGATATAAGATTCTTGGATATGAAAAAATAGAAGCATATAAACAAATCGAAAATAGTAATTAGAAAGGATATAAAGTATGAAATCTAGACAGTACAATATTACAAAAGGATTATTGATAGTATATATAATCGTTATGACATGGATTATATTATTTAAAATGCAGCTTGATATTTCGTTACTTAAAAATATGAATCTTAGAAATATAAACTTAATTCCTTTTGCTGATTCACTTATAGTTAATGGTAGAGTAGATATATCAGAGATTATATTAAATATAGCTGTGTTTGTACCCTTTGGAGTATATCTATGTATGCTAAAGGAAGACTGGAGTTTTATAAAAAAAGTCGCACCTATTTTTGGAGTTAGTCTAGCATTTGAGACACTTCAATATATATTTGCAATAGGTGCAAGCGATATAACTGACCTTATAGGTAACACATTAGGAGGAGTTATAGGCATAATAATTTTTGAATTATTATCAAAAATATTTAAGAATAAGACAAAAATGATTATCAATGTATTAGCTTTGATTGGAACAATTCTTGCGATAGGATTTTTAGGATTGATTATTATTGTGAACCTATAGGTATAATTATATAGGTTCAATTTAAAAAATTATCAAGTTTTAGTTTATAGAGCAGTTTATTTTAACATATAGACTGTTTTTTTATGTCCATAACTATACCATTTAATATTTGTAAAATTACTTATAAACTTTTTAATAACTTCAAGAAATGCTTACTTTGTAATGAGTAATTTTTTCTAATTGATAGATTATAAGGATATGCGTCAAAATAAAGTGATGATTTGTACATATAAAAAATGTTAACTATGATAGACATAGTTAACCTAGAGAAATTAAATCTTATAACTAGTTATTCTTAACACAGTTTGATAGTACTAGAAGAATCCTCACAATAATATCCTTACTTATTTTATTTAAGTTAGCAATTATTGTAGTAGCAATATTCCTACTACACTTTCTGTTTTTGTATGTTCATCTTGTAATATCCTTTCTGCCAATCTGAAATCTTTTGCAAGTTATATAATTCCATATTTTTTACTTTAGGCTTTAGGGATAATCTGTATTGGTTAGTTGTTATCACAAGATTGATTTTGGTTATATATTATGGTATGTCTATGAGCTTTCAATTGATAATTAAGAAGTATAAAATTATTTTAATAAGTATGTAACTAAATTCTAATTCTTTAAATTATACATATAAAAGTTAATATTTACTTTTATATGTATAATTTTACACAATTTTATTGGAAAGTTATTTTATTAAAGTAATATGTATATATAAATACTGATATTATTTATAATATGATATTTTAACTTTAAAAATTAATGTTAAAGAATGAGTTTGTAGGTAAGTATCAAAAATAACTTTATAAATATTTCAAATAGACTAATCTTACATATATTTCCGATAGATTATATTGATAAAAAACACTAAAATTAAATTAATAAGAATACTTGGAGGGATGGTAATGAAAGAGGAATGTTTTATTAATATTGAACACGAAGATAAACGTTTTTCAATTAACATTAAAGAGATTTTGTACATAGAAAAGCAAGAGTATGAATCAAAAATTTATACAGAAAATGGAACTTATGATATAGGAGAAAATTCTTCTAGTATAAAAAGATTGCTGAAAGAAGAAAATTTTTTCAAATGCAGTAACAGTTATATTGTAAATTTAGATAAGTGTGAATTTTATCTCAGCAATAATTGTATTTTTGTAGGAAATAATTTTATAAGAGTTTTAGGTTTAGATAGAAAAAAGAAATTAGAAAAGAAGTTAGAAAAATTATATGATTATAAATATTAATTTTGAGAGGCTGTATCT
>NZ_JAGWCS010000240.1:0-2596 GCF_020657705.1 Clostridioides sp. ZZV15-6598
TCTCTACATATAAGTTTCCCTATATGCTGACTATATTTTAGCTACTAACTCATGACTAAAGTCACAAGTGTGCGTAGCTATTTTTTAATCAAAACTTCCCTCTAACTTATAACCAACACCTCTTATTGATAAAATTTTACCATTTTTAAGCTGTTTGTTAATATCCTTTATTTCATTTTGTATAGTCTTTGAAGAACACCCTATTTCTTGGCTTAAGGCAAGTCCACTTATTGTATCTTTTGAATTTAACAGTATCTTTATTATATTTATCTGTCTAGCTGTTATATTTAAACTCATAAAATCACCTTTTACTCTAGATATTGATTTCTCAATTTTTTTATCTCTTCTTTATTTAAATTAAATTCTCCATATAGATACTCTTCCACACTATTGTATTCCTCATCAATTCTTCTAAAAGCTGTCTTCATATATTCTTCATTTACACCAAATATATAATTTAATCTTTCTTTTGGAATATCTTTAAATTTAGGCTTACATTCTATAAACCTTTCTATTTCCTTGTCTGCAAACTCATTGCTTTTTAGATAATCTTTCATTATATTTTCTCTTGATACACCCAAAATCATAAGAATTATAGCACTTCCTACACCAGTTCTATCCTTGCCAGCTGTACAATGATTTAGTATTGGCAAATTAGAGTAATCTTTTATAAGTTGTACTAGTTTTTTATATGAAGGATTATTTACAGGTAGATTATAATAGCTATTATTTAACATATTAAACGCACCATCTTTTTCAAATAACCCATCAATCATATCTTCGATAGAACCAAAACGACCTCCTGATTCTTCTAATTCTCTCATTGCTGGAATTCTTATATTTTTTATATTTGATATTATTGTTGATGGATGTTTACGAGCCTCTTCATCACTTCTATAATCAAATACATATTTGATATTTAAGTCTTTTAAAACCTTTATATCATTCTTACTCAAATTTGACAACTTTGCAGACCTATAAAATAAACCATACTTTACAGTTCTACCATCCTCTGTTTTATTTCCACCTAAATCTCTAAAGTTTTTCATCTTACCACCTCTTAAAAATTATCTATCATATGATAAGTTACCTACTATATTTAGCTCAAACATTATAAATTAATTTTATCACAATTTTATGCTATTTATTTAAAATATTTTTTTGTATTTGCTTAATAATTTTAAAATACAAAAGTATATCTTTATACAAAATTAACCTAAATTTTACATAATTTATTTACTACATAGAAGCTTTATAGTTTATAATCAATATACAGTAGTATATTTTATATAAAAAAGACCATATTTAGAATAATATCAAATACATTGGAGGTTTTATATTATGGACATTCAAAAACAAAAGAGCTTTATAATTAAATTTACATATGTAGTTTTAATAGCAAGCATTATATATGTTGTGTTAAAATTCTTATTTCCATTATTAATGCCTTTTGTGATTAGTTTTATCATTGCCTTTATTTTAAGACCTATTATAAAACTTATTACAGATAATACAAACTTAAACCGTACATTTATTTCTGCGGTAGTGCTTTTAGCCTTTTATGGATTAGGAATATTTTTATTAGTTAGTTTTGGTGCAAAAATATTTGCAAGTATAAGCGACATATTTTTTAGACTTCCTGATATATACAAATCAGGTATACAGCCAACACTAAACACTTTATTTTCTAAGATAGATGCTAGTACACCTAATGTTAATCTAGCATTGATACTTGGTTGGGATAATATCAGTCAATCTATGATGTCCTTAGTTGCCTCTATTTCAACAAATGCACTTAATGCTATTGCGAGTATTGCAAGTAAAACACCTGCATTTATGTTGAAACTTATTATAACTTTAATTGCTTCTTTTTTCTTTACATTTGACTATCAAAAAATAGTAAACTTTATTTTAAGACAGTTTCCAGAAAAAAGTCAGTCGATGATAATCAATATAAAAAATAGCAGTATCAATGCTATTTTAAAATTGCTAAAAGCATATGCCATACTACTATCAGTAACATTTGTAGAACTTCTTATTGGTCTTAATATCCTACAAGTTGAAAATGCATTTACTATATCTGTCATAGTTGCACTTGTCGATATTTTACCAGTATTAGGTACAGGAAGTATCTTAACTCCTTGGATGATTATTTCATTAATCAATGGGAATATACATTTAGCAGTAGGGCTTTTAATACTATACATCATCATAACTGTTGTTAGACAAATATTGGAGCCAAAAGTAGTGGGACAACAAATTGGTCTGTATCCTTTAATAACTCTAATGTGTATGTTTGTTGGTGCTCAACTATTTGGAATAGCTGGACTGTTTGGATTTCCTATAGCAGCTACAATCATTAAAAATCTACATGATAATGGGATTATTACTGCATTTAAATAACTTAAAGTCAATATTTTTATCTAAACTTAAAATAGTGAGATATGTAACATATCTCACTATTTTTCTACTTTGCACATATAGTATCAATCATTTCTTTATATTTATTTTCATTATTTAAGAAATCAATATTTTTAAATTTTTTTCGCATCTTTTCTTTAATTTCCAATGAATAAGATATCGTATACGGGAGAAA
>NZ_JAGWCS010000241.1:0-2585 GCF_020657705.1 Clostridioides sp. ZZV15-6598
ACTTTTAAATATTTCTGTATTTTTTTATTTT
Organism: Clostridioides sp. ZZV15-6598; assembly: GCF_020657705.1. Classification (NCBI taxonomy): domain Bacteria; kingdom Bacillati; phylum Bacillota; class Clostridia; order Peptostreptococcales; family Peptostreptococcaceae; genus Clostridioides; species Clostridioides sp. ZZV15-6598. The sequence continues at coordinate 32 of NZ_JAGWCS010000241.1, forward strand.
AGGATATTAATTTTTTCCCTGCGTACTCTTATTTTTAAATATTAAACCTTATTTTTTATATTTTATTTATTCTTCAATCTTTTCAACTATCTCAAAATCAATTTCTTTAAAGTCTACATTTACACCTTCAACCTTTATCTTAACAAGGTCACCTATTTTATATGACTTCTTAGTTCTCTCACCTAACACACTATAAGAACTTTCATCATAAATATAATAGTCGTCATTCATATTTGCAAGTCTTATCAATCCTTCTATAGTATTACCTAATTCAACAAATATACCAAATGAAGTCACACTAGATACAACACCTTCAAACTCTTGACCAACTTTATCCTTCATGTAAAGAGCCTTATAGAAGTCATGTACATCTCTTTCCGCCAATTCTGCTTTTCTTTCTTTTTCAGATGATTGAACAGATGCATAATCTACTATAGTAGTAAGTTGTTCTTGTCTCTTTCCATTTATCTTATTATTTAAAGACTCTTTTATTATTCTATGAATTTGAAGGTCAGGATATCTTCTTATTGGTGAAGTAAAATGACAATAGAATTTAGCAGCTAACCCAAAGTGTCCACTACATTCTGGTGAATATTTAGCCTGTTTTAAAGAACGAAGCATTATAGTACTGATTGCTCCTTCTTCTGTTTTGCCTTTTATCTTCTCTATTATTCCTTGTAATGCTTTTGGATGTACTTCTTCCTTATCACCTTTTATTGTATATCCAAATGTAGATATAAACTTACTCAATTCTTCCATTTTCTCTAGAGATGGTGTTTCATGTATTCTATACACAAATGGTATACCCATCCAGTAAAAATGTTCAGCAATTGTTTCATTACTTATAAGCATAAACTCTTCTATTATTTTATTAGAAATTCTTCTTTCATATGGTTTTATATCTGCAACTTCTCCATTTCCATTTAGAATTATCTTTGCTTCTGGGAAGTTAAAGTCTATAGCCCCTCTTTTTTCTCTTCTTGACATAAGAATTCTAGCCAAAGTTTCAGAATTCTTAAAATCATCTACAACATGTTCAAAAGTCTTTTTAAGCTTTTCATCATCTTTTTCTAATATATCAGATACTTCTGTATAAGTCATTCTAGCCTTTGAATTTATTATAGATTCACATATTTCATGCTTAACTACATTTCCCTTATGGTCTATTTCCATAAATATAGAAAGAGTTAATTTGTCTTCAAATGGATTTAAACTACATACTCCATTAGAAAGAGTCTTTGGCAACATTGGAATTACTTTATCTACTAAATACACAGATGTAGCCCTTTTTAAAGCTTCTTTATCTAATTTATTTTTTTCTCTTACATAATGTGTAACATCAGCTATATGAACTCCTAATTTAAAGTTTCCATTAGATAATACCTCTATTGATATAGCATCATCTAAATCTTTTGCGTCATCTCCATCTATAGTAAATATGTTTAAATCTCTTAAATCTTTTCTTCTTTTTACCTCTTCTTCTGGAATTTCAACAGCTACAGCTTCTGCTTCTTGCAATACCTTCTTAGGAAATTCTTCTGGAAGACCATGCTCTCTTATTATAGAGTCTATTTCTACTCCTCTTTCCCCTTTTTGACCCAGTATTTCTATAATCTTTCCTTCTGGTTTTCTATCTTCTTGTGGCCATACTGTAATTTCACAAACTACCTTATCATTATCTACTGCTCCACTAAAGTATCTTTTAGGTATATATACATCTTTAGTAAATTTTTTATTATCTGGTGCTACAAATCCAAAAGTTTTACTTGATTGAAAAGTACCTACTATTCTAGTTATTTCTCTCTTTATAATTTTTATTATTCTTCCTTCTGCTCTTTTTTCTTCAGTTGCAGGTACAACTATCTCTGCCATAACTCTATCATTATGCATAGCTCCATTTATATTGTCACTTGAGATAAATAAATCTTGTGTGTATTCAACATCAGATTCTACAAATCCAAAGCCTTTTTTATGTGATGTAAATTTACCAACAAAATATCCCATTTGATTTGGTGATACTATTTTATTTTTCTTAGTAAAACATATATAGCCATCTTCCTCTAATTCTTCTAAAAAATTATAGAACATCGGCATTTCTGATGAATGTATATCAAAAATTTCTGCTAATTCTTCCTTTTTTAGAGGATTATATGCACTTTCGTTTATTAATCCTAACAAACTCTCTTTAAGTCCTGGTATCATTTTTTCCTCCTATTTTACTTTCTTGTTATATTATTTTTTAGTTTTCTATTATATTACCCTTTGTATATCTTCTATATTACCTTTTATATATCTTCGCACACCGTCTTTTATATTCTTTTATTATTGTTTTAAGCTCAATCAATTATTATATATTTTATATTAATTGAAATTATCTTAATAAAGCTTTAAAAAAATTATGATAATTCTCTAATAATAGTTTAAGTTATCATAAGCACAATTGTAATTTACTTAAAATATCTTTATTACATCTGCTTTATCACCTAATTTACTATGCCAACTAGTAGTTCCTTGAATAAAATCAGTAGCTGCTATGCTTTCATTTTCCTTTAAT
>NZ_JAGWCS010000242.1:0-2511 GCF_020657705.1 Clostridioides sp. ZZV15-6598
GTAGAACCAACAGTTTAAGAGAGGTTCTTTTTTATTTCTAAAAATATATAAATTCATTTACATTTTGCCTACACTTCTCCTACACTTTGCAGACATTTATGGTTTTAAAATTAGGTACAATAAAACCATAAATTAAGAAAGAGGTGGATTAAATGGCAACAGTTTATGAATTTAATTATACAGGAAGTGAACAAAGCGTTACATTAAAACCTGGTAAATATAGAATTCAGTGCTATGGCGCTAGTGGTGGTTATACATCAAGAGAGGACTTTACACCAACATATAAGCCAAAAGGTGGTTACTCTGCTGGGGAAATTACATTAAAAAAAGATACTTTATTATATGTTTATGTAGGTAGAAGTGGAGAATCTGTTAATAGTCAATCTCGTTTATTTAATGGCGGTGGTTCTGGAGGTTATTCTTGTGGTGGTGGTGCTACTGATATAAGGCTGGTTGGTGGTTCTTGGGATAATGAACAAGGGCTATTTTCTCGTATTATTGTAGCAGGTGGTGCTGGTGCTAATGCTGCTTATAATAAAAGTGAAAAAGATAGTTCTGGTGGTGATCTAAAAGGAGGTAATGGTGGTGGTTCTGGTGGTGAATATACACCAGGAGCTACTCAATATGATGGTGGCAGGGGTTCTTCTTCTGAATATGATGGTTCATTTGGATTAGGCGGTGGCTCTAATTATTCAAACTGTCTTTTTGGAGGAGGAGGAGGATGGTATGGTGGCGCAGGTGGTCGTAGCTCTGCTTATATATCCGCTTCTGGTGGTAGCGGATATATCTTAACTAAAGACAGTTATAAACCAAAAGGGTATACACCAACATCTGAGTATTATTTTGAAAATACTACCATGAGTATTGGAGGTAATACATCCATGTCTAATGGCTATGCTAGGATAACATTAATCCAAGCATTACCACTTTTAACTATATACTCTTATAATTCCACACAAGCAACATTCAAAGCTGACCACACAGACCCTACATTGCTAACAAAGATAGAATGTTTTATAGATGATATATTAAAAGGAACTATTACAACTGATTTAACAACAGAGAAAACAATCAACTATACATTAGAAGATAATGCACTACACACGCTTAAAATAGTCGTTACAGATAGTTCTAATACCACAGCAGAAAAAGTATTAAGCGTAAGTAAGAATATAATGCCTTTAGGCGATGACGCAAGTATACGAGATATAGTAAGTAAAATGAGTGAAATAAAAGAAGGATTAGTAAATGGCAAGACTGCTATTATAAATGTATTAGCACTAAAGAATATTGAATCAAGTTTAAAGACTCCCTTAGTAGAACTATCAGAAAAGATAAAGAAATCTTTTGATAGTTCAGATGCTAGTGTACAGGATTTAACAAATCAATTAACACGAGCTAATAACACTATAACACAATTAAATACTCAATTAGGACAAAGAAAAAGATGGGCAAAAGGAACCTTCGACCAGACTAAAATTACAAGCGGTAGTACAACTATTCCAATGAATTTATCTTTTACTCCAACAATAATTTTTGTTACTTGTGGAATTGAATTTAGTTTTACATATGCTTCAGCTTGGAGATGTAGTCTGAAATTTTTTACAAGTCTTGTTAAAACAAATCCTACTATATTAAAAGGTAATGATGAAAATTTTAGTGGTATTGTTCTTGCAACTGTTGAAGAAATTAGTAGGAGTAGTTTTATTTTGTCTCTCAAAAATCTTTCAGGTAATGGTTCAACCGCAGAAATGAGTGCTATTCCTGGAACAACATTTAATTGGACCGCTATAGAATAAAAAATGAGGTGATAATATGGATAGAAATAATAGAATGATTTTTAATCAAAACGGAGATATAACATTTTAAACAGGAGAAGTAACTGGAGATATATTGCCACATGTTGAAATAAAAGAATTACATTACTTAGATGTTGAGTTTGGTAGTATAGACTATAGTAAAAAGTATATAGAGTCTATAAATCCAGTTACAAAATAGCCTGTGATCAAAGATATAACAATCGTTTGACAGACGAAAAAAAGAGATTACAAGCATTAGAAGAATAATTAAGTATGTTAGAAAGAACAGAACTGACATTGTAGAAGGTTCTTTTCTATTTCTAAAAGTATATAAATTTATTTACATTTTGCCAACACTTCATCTATATTTTGAAGACGTTTATGGTTTTAAAATTAGGTACAATAAAACCATAAATTAAGAGAGAGGTGTTTAAATGACTTTTAAAGAGTTAGTTAATAAAGTTAGAAATCTTGTATTAGAAGCAAAGAATGTAACTATAGAAGATACAGAAAATAAATTTACAAGTGAAAATGTAGAAGGAGCATTGAAAGAATGTATAGATAGAGCAGATTTGGCTTTTCAAAGTGCCGATAGTGGAAAAGAGTTAATTGCAACTGCTATCGGCTCTCCTGCAAACATTTCAAGAGTATGTTAACTATATTACAGGGTTTAAGAATACTATAGTAAGCAAAGATAATACTATAAATAGTT
>NZ_JAGWCS010000243.1:0-2486 GCF_020657705.1 Clostridioides sp. ZZV15-6598
TTATCCTATCTTACTATTAAAAATATTTTTAAAGCGTATGTCAAAGTGTATCTCCCAAAAAATTTCAAGAAATTTATTAAAAATTAAGTTACAAAAAATAAACAATCACAAAAAATAAACATAATTAAATATATTTAATCATTTCCACTATATCATTTATTACCAAAAAAATCTATAAAAGACAAATAAAAACATATAATGATTATATTTTGTAGAGTTTTATATCAAATTTTTATAAATTAATAAAATTAATTTTTCAAAGTTGCATTTTAAGTGTTACATATACATTTCAATGAATAAACATCATACAAATATTGTTCTCTTCGACCTATTAATATCGATAAGTTAAATACATTACTATACTTACACCTTAAACCTATCAAGCAGAACTCAAATACAAAAAAGACTATATATACACTATTTGCACTTATATATGCAACAATTTATACATAGTCTTTATCACTAACAGAATTATATTTTTATTTATAGATTTAAACTAAATCTAAAGTCATAAATTAATTCATTCTGAGTTTTTTAAGTATTTTCATTATATACTATTTTAATGACTCTTCTATACCTTTACCTATTTGTGTACCCATGTCCTTTACTTTTGATGATGTATTCAGTAAACTCATATCCTTTTCATTATCTAAAAATGCACATTCTACAAGTACAGCTGGCATATCATTAGTTCTTAAAACATACAAGTAATCCTTTGTAGGGTCAGTTGATAGTGTTCTTGTTTTTATTCCTCTATTTTTAAGATTAAACTTCTCTAAAATTCTATTTAATATGTTTGTAGCTACAGTTTTAGTAGTTCCACCATTTTTATCTGCAAGCTTATAAAATACCTCTACTCCATTTCCAGTTGTATCAGAAGCATTATAGTGTATACTTGTAAATAAATCTGGTCTTAAAGAGTTAGATAGGGCAGTTCTATTTCCAAGTGATAAAGTCTTATCTGTATCTCTAGTCATAATTACATTTATTCCTTTTGAACGTAAATACTCAGTTGTTGCAAGTGAAGTATTTAAAGTATAATCTTTTTCTTTAATTCCACCTAATGGTTTGCCTGTCGTTCCAGTATCTGAACCACCATGCCCTGGGTCAATCATAACTGTCTTAGCTCCATTACTAGTTCCTGGGTCTGTTGGTGTTGTATTGTGCTTAGACAATGAAGCTGCTATAGAATTCATTACCTTAGAAGTTAATCCGCCTCCTATTTTGTACACTTTATTGGCAGATTTAGCTTCTAAATTATCCTTATGATATGCAGACACATATGTCTTTGGTGTTATAAGTATTGGAGATTTTAAACTAGCAGCCAATGGTCCCGCTGCTAAAGCATCAACAAGTACATCTGACTTAGCAACTAAAACAGCTTCTAATTCATCCTCTGTATAGAATGTTTTTATTACATTTGCGTTTGTTTCATGTCTATCTGCTCCATATACTCTATTTTTAGTAACACTATCTTTAGTTATATCATTTATTTTATTGATAACATTTGTTGATAACATTTGAGGGCCACCTATAAAGTAAGCACTTTGTAAATCCTCACTTTGTAGCCACTTATATGTATCATTTGTAATACTGTCTTTATCACTTAATATAATTGGTTGCTTATCTTGACCTGCTTTTGCTGCTATAGTAAGTGCATCTACTTCTCCACCATTTGCATTTGTTATGTATACTTTCTCTACATCATGATTTTTATCTATTTCTTTTGCTATCAATAAAGATGTCTCATATCTATTAGAACCATTCAAACGTGTTTGACTAGCACTTACAGTTGATTTTATTTGATTAGCAGTAGTTTTAGAAATAGAATTCTCATCTCCTATTATTATTACATCTTTAGGATTTAGACGCTTTAATTCTGCTTTTACACTGGCTGGTACATTGTTTTTTTCAACCAAAAGTATTGGTGCATTATATGTAGTAGCTAGTGGAGTTGATATAATACCATCAATACTTACATCTCCACTTATTATAATTACTTTATCTGAACCATTTTTCCAGCCTTCTTTACTTATCTTAACTGCTGTTTCATATCTATCACTTCCTGTAAGTTCTGTTATAGGAGCAGAAGTTTTTCTCATATATTTACTTACATCTTTTCTTGAAGTTATGTCTTCAATTATACATTCCTGTGTTACATCATAATCTTTTAAATTTAATCCCATAGCTTCTAATTCTTGTCTGTCTAAAGTCTTAGGATTAGTTGTACTATTTATTGTTATACCCTGTAGTTCCCACACATTTAGATATTCTGGGTCTTTATTATAGTTGATAGTTCCTTCATATGACCCAGTTGATTGATTGTAGTTTAGAGTTGTATCTAGTGGCATGTCATAGCATTTATATTTTAATGTAATGCTATCAGCATCTGGTTTTTCTTTAAATTTCACACTTACTTTTGATGTACTTCCTAAAACTATACTTTTTTTCTCCAAATTTATATTTAAGTTAGCATTATTTTCCAT
>NZ_JAGWCS010000244.1:0-2482 GCF_020657705.1 Clostridioides sp. ZZV15-6598
ATTATATATAAGCTTATACTTATTTCTTAAATTATCATGTAATGCTTTATAAAACTCTTCTTGCATTGGATTTAAGTATACTTGTTTTCTACTTTTTAAATCATATAAACTCGCTACAATAGGTGACCTTACTTTATAAAGTGTTATATTATTAAAATTTTTCTTTGAATCTTCTTCTATATCTGAAACTTTAAACTCTATATTATATAATTTAAATACTTTACATTTAATAAAACCTTTTATAATATTATTCAATATATCATCATATCCACTTAAAATTAATTTGATTTTTGTTTGGGAATTTAAATGTATTCCCTCTTTTGAATACTTAGCATTTTCAAACATAATTGTATAATTAAATAATTTAAATACTTTCTTATCCACCTTATAGCCTTCATTATGAAGGCTTAGTGCTTTTCTTTTGTCATTAACTTCTATAGCCTCATATATCCTTTTCATTAGCTCATACTGGTAATTGTAATCTAATACAACTTTATTATCCACTGTGAGTATCAAATGTCTTCTCACTAAATGCATTTAATTACTCCCCCTTTTTTCCAGTTCCATAAAAAAATATTCTGTTGCTCATCTTCATCATAATATTTACCATATTCAAACTCGTCATTTTCTCTTACCATTGAAGAATATATATCATAATAACCTTTTTTTTCATTATATTCAGTCAATGTATTTATTCTTTTTATCATTCCATCTCCAATGTTAATATCTGTATATTGGTTATATCCAATAGCTTTTTTATCTATTAGATTTACTTCAATTTCACTTAAAGATAATACCTTCGCTAAACAATTAGTCTTACCTAAGCATAGTGGCTCATTAAATTCTATATTTTTATCTATATTTGTATATATGATAAGTTTAGGATTAATTAGGTATTCAATCGGACATACATCAGTTTGAAATCTATCATTATCTGTCAATGTTTTTACATTTGGATTGATTTCTTTATATATAGTTTGCAAATCTTTAAATGTACCATTATGATATATTACATATCCTAATATAAAATCATCTATCTCTTCACCATATATATTTTTTAATATTCCGACAACTGTTGATATTGGTGGAATTTCATATGTTCTTTGTATCTTGCTATGCATAGGAATTTTAAAGTGAGCCATATCTCCAATTATTTCGATTTTATTTAATATCATTTTATCTCCTCAAATATTTAGTTAAAATACTCCATTTTATTTATAAAATTAGACATTCATTTATAAAAACCTTTAATTTTTACCATTATTTTCCTAAAAATAACAAATATATAATTTAATTAGATTATTCTAGTGAATTTTCTAAAACCTTTGCATCTACCTTAAATACTTAACTTATAAAGGTAGTTGTTATAATATAGCAACTACCTTTTACTAATAAACTTTTTGATTTTTTATATCAGTATTTGTTGTTAATTAATTTAGAATATATACTTTATACATCTCTGCTACACATAAGCATTATTTACTATCTTTTATAATTTTCTTCAACTTATCTATACTCAAAACATTATCTTTTTTCCTGTGAATCATTCTGTGACAATTTGAACATATTGGTACCAAATCTGTTTTAGGATTTATATTACTTTCTTTTCCAACAGAACTTAATGGTCTAATATGATGAATTTCTATGTATCCCTTACCTCTGTTTCCATATGTTTTTTCGAAATCAAACCCACATACAACACACTTTGTACCATGATATTTTATTGCCTCTATTCTATTCTTAGGATTACGCTCATATTGCTTTCCATAAACATATTTAACTTTTCCTTCTTTTCTAATTTCAGTTTCTAATTCTATATTAATAGTATCAATGTCTAAAGGATTATCTTGACTTATTTCCTCTAATACATCATCTTCTATTTCAGAAGTAAAAATGAATTCTATATCAAAATTATTACTATCAAGTTTTAAAAATCTTATTTTAGGTAAATTTATATTTTCTTCTATTTTCCCTTCTAAGAATTTCTCATAACACTTAGGAAATATATTTCTTAGTAAATCTCTAAACTTAGATTTCCAAATTATTCTACTTCTTGGATTTTCTAATTTATCCATTTCTATAACTGCACTATAACAATCATCATTATATCTAAAATTCACATTTTTCTTTTCATTCTTGCCTAAATTATTTATCTCAAAAAAATGTCTTATTTCTATTGGAACCCCTGTCCCATTATGTTTTAATGTAGATTTATCAATTGTTTTTAAAGCTATTTTTTCGTCTAATAACTCCCAAGAATCAACTATTATAGGATACTCATTTATATTTTTATTTTCTAAAAGTAGATTAATAATTTGCTTGAAATGTATCTCATCTTCTTTAAGCACTTCAATTGCTTTATCTATTGTGTATCCTCTAAAAATACCTTTATGATTTTTATTTATTCCTAAATGATGCAATATACCCATTGATTGATAACCTTTACTTTGTTTTGATGATAAATTCAGTATCTCTTCATCTA
>NZ_JAGWCS010000245.1:0-2435 GCF_020657705.1 Clostridioides sp. ZZV15-6598
ATATAACATATAAACCTTTTTTATATACTGTTTTTTATTTTAAAATATATTATTTATAAAAACATATCTATTTATATAACAAATTATTACTTTTTATTCTTTTATAATATATTTTAAATAATAAATGTAAAATAACATATGAATTTTCAAAGTATTAATAAATATTATCAATAAAAAAAGTGTCTCTAATCTTTTAAAGATTCTTTCAGACACTTTTTTCTAATTTCTCTTTTATTTTATTATCTAACTTTTTTGCCAAGTTTAAATACTGCTAAAACATCTGACATTACATCTATATTATCTATAGGATTTCCATTTACCACTATCACATCTGCTTTCTTTCCTTTTTCTAAAGTTCCATAATTTTTATCAATTCTTAAAAGTTCAGATGCAGTTTTTGTAGCTGCTACTATTACATCCATGTTATCCATACCATAATCTGACATTAACTTCATTTCATAATATGTCTTTCCATGTTCATTATAAGAAGTTCCTGCATCAGAACCAACTGCAATTTTAATCCCTTTTTTATACGCTTTTAAGAATGATTCCTTATGAGGAATAGCAACAATTTCGCACTTTCTAAGAGTAGCCTCAGTTATTCCACTTTCTTTTCCTGCATTTAAAATAAAATATGGTGCAGCCACAGTTGGAACTAAATATGTTCCTCTTTCAAGCATCAAATCAATTATTTCATCATCTAAATAAACACCATGTTCTATAGAAGTGATTCCTGCAAGCACTGCATTTTTTATGCCAGTTCTTCCTTGCGCATGTGTAGCAGTTATTTTACCTGCTTTTATAGCTTCATCTACAGCAGCCTTCATTTCCTCTAAAGTCAATTGTGGTGAACCTGGCTCAACACCATCAGTTGTTACACCTCCAGTAGCCATTATCTTTACACAATCTACTCCATTTTTTAAAACTGTTCTAGCTGATTTTCTACATTCATCTACTCCATCACTTTCAATACCAAAATAGTATCCATGTCCTCCTGTCATACATATAACTGGACCTGAAGTAACTATACCAGGACCATCTATAGATCCTTTGTCTACAAGATTTTTAAGTTGTACATCCACATATTTTGGACAACCCAGACTTCTAATGTATGTTACTCCTGAATCTAAATATGCATCAAGTTGTTTTACTGTATTTACTACAAGCTCTACATCAGATACATTATCATAATAAACTTTTGGATTTCCTACTGGTTCCATTGTCAAATGTACATGACAATTCATAATCCCTGGCATAACAGTTTTATCTAGGTAATCATACACCTCATATCCACTTATATCTTCTCTTATATCTTCAATTTCAAGTATAGTATCTACATCAATAATTATACCTTTATTCTTCATAATACTATTCCCTGTTCCCTGAACCTCCTATGACTAAAGTCACAGAGTTCCTGCTTCATAGAATTTTGCATATTAAAGTATGTCTTACCAATTCTCCACAAGCTATCCCCGTAGTTCCTACGGTTCTTACATAAATTATCTATTTTAAACTGTTATTAGTCTTAATCCTTCTTTTAGTATATTTATACTTGCATTTATATCTCTATTATGAGTTACATTACAACAAGGACAAATCCATTCTCTTATATTTAAATTCTTTATTGCCTCGTTTTTGTACCCATATTTATTGCATATTTGTGAACTTGCAAAGAATTTACCTACCTTTACAATTTGTCTACCATACCAATTAGCCTTGTATTCTAATTGACGAACAAATTCTGACCATGACACATCAGAAATTAAGCGAGATAGTTTGCGATTTCTAGTCATATTCTTTACTTGTAAATCTTCTATGCAAATAATATCATTCTCTTTTATTAATTTAGTAGATAGTTTTTGTAGAAAATCCTTTCTCCTATTAGCTATATGTTCTTTAAGTCTTGCAACTTTTAATCTTGCTTTATTTCTATTTAAACTACCGATTGTTTTTCTCGATAATTCTCTTTGTAATTTAGCAAGTTTGTTTAATGACTTTAGAAGATACTTAGGGTTTTCTATAAATTGTCCACAACTTGAGATACAAAATTCTTTAATTCCTAAATCTAAACCTATCTGATTATTAGTATTTTCAAATGCATCAATATCTACATCAGTACAGCATAATGATACATAATATTTACCACTTGGTTCTTTGGATACAGTAGCATTAAGTATTCTCCCTTGAGGTACTTGTTTATCCCTTACTTTAACCATACCAAGTTTAGGTAATTTTATATATTGACCACAATACATAATATTTCCGTTTGTGAAGTTTGTTCTATATGAAAATCTATTAGTTTTCTTTGATTTAAATTTAGGAAATCCTGCATTTTCTTTAAAGAATTTTTTATATGCATTTTCTAAATCTTTTAAGGTGTTTTGTAGTGAAAATTTGTCAGGTTCTTTAAGCCACTCTAATTCTTTTTTTAAATT
>NZ_JAGWCS010000246.1:0-2344 GCF_020657705.1 Clostridioides sp. ZZV15-6598
AGATGTGTATAAGAGACAGGTATTTTAATAGGTCAAATAGGTTTTATACAAACTTATTCAGGATATTTTATAACGCCATCATTAATAATAATGTTATTTTTAGTATTTATACAAATTCCTTTAAGGGAAATTGGTAGTTCATTTAAAAACATAAAGTTTACATCAATATCAATTATTATAAACTTTATATGGACACCAATAATAATATTTGTTTTAGGGAAATTATTTTTAAATGGCCATTCAGAGCTTTTAATAGGATTTATTATGCTTATGGTAACTCCTTGTACAGATTGGTATTTAATTTTTACAGGAATTGCTAAAGGAAATGTTGCCTTAGGTTCATCTATACTTCCTCTAAATCTAATACTGCAATTACTATTACTACCTGTTTACATATTATTAATTGGAGGAACAAGTGTAAATATTGATTTTATGAATTTAGCTCAAGGTGTTATATATAGCTTAATGATACCCCTTTTACTTTCTATCATAGCCAGAAATTTAATTATTAAAAAACTAGGAAATAGTAAATTTGAGGATGTGTTAATTCCAAGTGCTTGTAACTATCAAGGATATTTTTTAAATATAGCTATAATATCTATGTTTGCTTCTCAGGGGAAAGTATTATTAGAAAACTATCGAGTATTGTTAATTCTATTAATACCTATATTGTTATTCTTTATAATTAACTTTATAGTTGGAAGATTAGTAAGTAAGGTTATTAAATTAAATTATGAAGATAGTGTTTCTTTGAATTTAACTACTCTTGCTAGGAACTCTCCGATAGCGTTAGCAATTGCTGTTGCAACATTCCCAGATAAGCCTTTAATATCGTTAGCACTTATAATAGGGCCATTGGTAGAACTGCCAATATTGTTTTTAGTTTCCAAGGTTTTATTGGTTATAAAATCAAAAGAGCAAGCATGCTAATATAATTAAAATTTAATCTTATTGTTAGATGTGTAAGTACAGTAAATTAAATATGCTAAAAAAATATCTTTTTATATATTTAATTTACTCAGAGAAGAGAAAGAAAAGTACTGATAATATAAATAAAACTGTTCATAAAATCAAAAATACTTTTATGAGCAGTTTTTAAGTTTTTAGAGTGCCCTATTTTAGGTCTTTTTTATTATCAATAAAAAAAGACCCTTAAAAGAGTCTTTTCCGAAAAAAACTATATAATTATAATATAGTTATATTTTCTGCTTGTTGACCTCTAGCATCTTTAACTATATCAAAGCTTACTTTTTGACCTTCTTCTAATGATATTATAAAGCTAGAGAAGCCCATTTTTCACATTGAGAAATTCTCTTTCCATCATCACCTTGTTCTTTATCGTATGCAAATTGAGTTAATATTTCACATGGAAATGTGTCACATAGACCACAATGTGTAAGATTTTTATTCTCACAACATGATTTTACAGGACATTCTTCAGACCAAAAAGGTTTATCAATATTTGTACATCCAGCGCAATTTACATCTTCCTTATATGTACATTCACAACACAAAATTCCACATCTTGATTCTATCATTTTAAATCACTCCTCAAATATAAACTTTATATAATTATATGTTAAAATTTATATTTTTCATTGTAAAAATCAGACAAATTTTTTATATAGGTTGTTGGATTAACACCACAAATAGATTTAAAATCATTTATAAAGTGAGATTGGTCATAATAACCTATATTTTGAGCTAAAGTTGTAAATGATATCTTATTACTTTGCATTTCTTGTAGAACTATATTTATACGTAATAATCTAAGGTATGTCTTAACACTCATACCAAGAGAATTATTAAAAATTCTATTTAAATGGCGTTCACTATAACAACTAATTTGAGAAATATTTTTAACAGACATAATAGAGTTTTGTTTTCTAGCGTTTGTAAGAATTGGTATTGTTACATCTTTTATATTAGATTTAAATAAGTACGATAAAAATAATCTATCAAATTGTTCAATGAGTTCTTTAATAGTACTGGAGTTTTCAAATATAGAATTAATTTCCAAATCAAGTTGAGTGTTAAAGTCTTTAACAGGGATTATTAAATCGGATGATTCTATTTGAGGAAAACCTGTCAAATAGTATACTCCACATGGAAGAAATTCAACAAATACCCTAAAGAGTATATTTTCTATATCATTTTTTACAATGGTGGTTTTTGTTGTAGCACCCCAAAATTTGCTATTTATACCTTTTTTACTAAATTCAAATACCATACATCCACTGGCATCAGGTATCAATGTCAGGTTTTCTATAGAATTTTTATCTGGAACAGTTATTGTATAATGGGCTATATATGGTCTTAATAATTTGTGTGGTGAAATATATAT
>NZ_JAGWCS010000247.1:0-2371 GCF_020657705.1 Clostridioides sp. ZZV15-6598
ATTGTACTTGTTGGATGTCATAAAGAAACTACTAAAGAAAAAAATCAAGTAGCAAGTAAAGCAACACAGCAAAAAACTATGACAAAAGTTCAAAATGATGTTAATGAAATGATGGATAAAGATTATAAATATGTTATAAAGAATATGGGAATACCTTATGACACAATTTATTATATAAAAAATAAGAATTTAAAAGAATCAAATACAATGCAAGATATAAATACATCAAGTTATATGACATTAGTTTACCCTAAATATACTGGAAATAATGAATTAGATGGAAGTGCTTTATACATTAACATTGATAAAAATAAAGTTGTTAATGTTGAAACAAATTCTTTTTCGTCACAAAGCATGGTAGCTCTAGATGAAAATTCTGGGATTGTAATTGAAAAAAATGATAGTGAAAAATCAGCTGTATCTTTAGAAGAATATAAAAATATTGATTTAGTAGAGTATATTGGAGTTGAAGAATCTAGGATAAATGAAATCGTGGGTAATGCCAATTATAATTTAACCGCATATAACCATGAAGGAAATAGGGTAGTGAAGAGTTATAGATTGAAGAAAGATAATAAATTATTAGAAAAAGAAATACTTACAATAAGTATAGTAGACAATAAAATAAAGTCTATAAAAACTATTGAGAGCGATAAAGTTATAAAAATAATAAAAGGAGCTTTATTAGAATAATGAATTTTAAAGCATACAAGCCTGTTTCAAGATAGAAGTAAATTTCTAACTTGAAACAGTTTTTTTTTATAAAATATATAAAATTGAAATTAATACAATTAATGATGATTTTATAAGATTTATTAAATTTAAACTGCACTTATAGATAAGAATTAGTTATAATTAAATATAAGCTAAAATGATTTATTGTAATTTATAATTATACTACATTAAGGATGTTTTTAAATAAAAAAATATTGGGGTGTATTTAAAATGATAGGATTAGCAGATGCCATAAAAATTATTGAAGAAAATGTTATACCAATAAGTAGGATTAAGAGAGTTAATCTTATAGAAGCAGTAAATAAAGTAGTTGCAGAAGATATATATTCAACAATTGATAGTCCTCCATTTGACAGGTCACCATATGATGGTTATGCATATGATGCAAATTCTGAAAATAAAAATTTAAAGGTCATAGGAACCTTATATGCAGGAGAAGTGTTTGATGGTATATTAAATAAAAATGAAGCAGTGAAGATAATGACTGGTGGAAAAATTCCAAAGGGAGCAAACTGTGTAGTAAAGAAAGAAGATGTGACAATTAGAGAAGACATGATAACTTTAAATGTAAAACTAAAGGAATATGACAATTATATATTTAAAGGTGAGGATATAAAAAAAGGTCAATTAATTATTAGTAAAAATCAAAATATAGGGTATGATGGTATAGGAGTATTAGCGAGTCTTGGAATATCTAAATTAGCTGTATATGATGATTTAAAAGTTGGTATTTTAAATACAGGAACAGAATTACAAGATATAAGTGAAACTTTAGAGGATGGTAAAATATATGATAGTAATAGATATACATTATATTCAAAGCTTCTAAAGCTTGGAATACAAGCAAATACAATATGTAATTGTTCTGATGATATACAAGAGTTAGAAAAAAAAGTAAAGAATATGCTAGAAAATGTAGATTTTTTAATTACTACAGGTGGTGTATCTGTTGGAGATAAAGATTTAATACCAGATGTATTTAGAAACATAGGAGCAAAAGAATTGTTTTGGAAGATAAATATTAAACCTGGAGGGGCTTGCTATGTAGCGACATTGGGAGAAAAAATATTGTTTGGACTTTCTGGTAATCCTCATGCAGCAATTGTGGTATTTGATAATGTAGTTGTTCCTGTGATAGAGTATTTAACATATAAGGAGAGCAATCATTATATAAAAGCTATATTTAAAGGAGAATTTAACAAATTCTCAAATAATGATAGGTTTGTAAGTGGAAAATTATATACAGATGAAGGTAAATTATATGTTAAGTTAAATGATAAAAAAGATGCCAAGGCTAGATTATCTGCAACATTGAGAAGTAATTGCATGATTAAGATAAAAAAGAGAGAAACAATAAAAGAAAATCAATTAGTAGATGTCGTTGTTATATAGTTTTATGAAGGGGATATAGTTTTATGTATAATATATTATCAATTGTTTCCTATTCAGGAGTAGGTAAAACTACATTGATTGAAGGTATAGTAAAAGAATTAAGTAAAGAAGGATATAATGTTGGAGTTATCAAACACACATGCCATGATTTTGAGATAGATGAGGAAGGTAAAGATACTTATAAACATAGAAAATCAGGTGCGAGAAAAGTTTGTATAATATCAAATAAGAGGTTAGCATATAT
>NZ_JAGWCS010000248.1:0-2323 GCF_020657705.1 Clostridioides sp. ZZV15-6598
CCTGGACATTTTCCAGTACAAACACACATTATAAAACCTAATTTTTCTTTTTCCATAACAAACAAATCCCCCTTTAATCTTAATATCTAGATAGTATTTTTCATATGTTTTGATTTTAGTTCTTGTTCCTTTAGTAGTAAATGTTGTAGTGGGTTTAATAATTCACCTTCTTCAAATTTAAATTCAATATAGTAAAGACAATTATTTTCTATATTTGGTGATTTCTGTATTCGTTTGTACTTCATACACTCTATTTTTTCATCTTCTGTTTTTGAACTAATACCACAAGTTACACAATTTTTCATTGACATTCCTCCTAATTAAAATCATTCTTGCATATCATATATTAATTTTTTAAAATCAACTATTTAATTTTTACATTTAGTTCCCTACAAATTATTCTTGCTGTTTCCTCTGCAACTTGGCCTGTAAATAATATGCATTGATCCATATGTTCTTTTGTTCCAAGGGTCATTCCTTTTGTAAGAACTCTACAGCATAAAGACTTATTTTTTCCTTTAAAAAAGTCATGTAATTCTTTTGATAGCTCCATAGCCTTATTTACTTTTTCATCTTTAGCCTTGCTTCTACCAAAAAATAATCCTAAAGCCATTATTCCACCAGTTACAGCTCCACAGGTACAACCTGATCCACCTACTCCAACTGGAAATCCTGATGCCATAGATATGATTTCATCTGTTATGTCCAATTCAAACACATCTTTTATAACTTTAACTATTGCTTCTGAACAATAAAAATCACCATTACGATAATATTGTTCTGCTGTAACTCTTACTTTTTCTAAGTCTATACTTTTCTCAAATTCTGCTACATTACTGTTCATAATACTTTATCCCCCTTGTTATATAATTAATTTTTATCTATATTATTCATTTTACAAACCAGTGTTTAGTTTTATTGGCTATAGAAACGAGTAAAAGCATTACAGGAACTTCAACTAGCACTCCTACAACTGTTGCAAGTGCAGCTCCTGAATTAAGACCAAAAAGGGATATTGCAACTGCAACTGCTAATTCAAAGAAATTACTAGCTCCAATCATACCTGCTGGTGCTGCCACATTATGAGGTAATTTCCAAACTTTACTCCATAAATATGCCAAGAAAAATATAAAAAATGTTTGTATTGTAAGTGGTATAGCTATTAATAATATATGAGTTGGATTATCTATAATCTTTTGACCTTGGAAAGCAAATAAAATTATTAGAGTTAATAATAATCCTATAATTGTTACTCCATTAAACTTAGGTAAAAACTCGTTTTCAAAATAATCTAACCCTTTCTTATCAACTATAAATTTTCTTGACAAATATCCTGCGGCAAATGGTATTATAACAAATAAGACTACAGACAATAAAAGTGTATCAATTGGAACAGCTACATCAGTCACTCCTAATAAAAAAGCTACTATAGGTGCAAATCCAATTAATAATATAAAATCATTAACTGCAACTTGTACTAATGTGTATGCTGGATCTCCATCTGTTAAGTGACTCCAAACAAATACCATAGCTGTACAAGGTGCTGCTCCTAAAAGTACAGCTCCTGCTAAATACTCTTTTGCAAGATTACTAGGTATATAATTTTTAAATACTATAACTAAAAAAAAGTATGCTATTATATACATTGTAAATGGCTTTATAAGCCAATTTGTACCACATGTTACCATGAGTCCTTTCTTTTGTCGTGCTGCATTTTTTATAGATGTAAAATCTATTTTTAACATCATTGGATATATCATAAGCCATATAAGTATCGCAACTGGTATAGATACTTGAGCATATGTAAATTTATCTAAAGTCTTAGGTATTTGTGGTAGATATACTCCAATTGCAACACCAATAATGATGCATAAAGCAACCCAAATTGTAAGATATTTCTCAAATACACTAAGTCCTACTTTTTTATCACTCATATTTAAAACAACTCCTTTATATGAACATATTCGTTTGTTTGAACATGTAAACTAAAAAATTTTATTTTCTATTATTACTTTGAAGAACCTTCTCTTATAAGTCTTGCAAATTCATTGGGAAGTATTTTATTTTTCTCTATTTCAAGTGCCATTTTCTCAAAATCATAACATACTTCTATTATCTCAACTTCTACTTTTAATTCTTCTTCATCTAAATCATTTTCATTTTTTACATCAATTATTACATAATTTGCATTAGGTTTGTTAGTTTTTGGCTTTCCTACACTTCCAGCATTTACAAGAAGTTTATCACCATAGTATTTAAAATATGGTACATGAGTATGGCCACAAATTAATATATCCTCAGATATTTCACTCATAATTTCGTC
>NZ_JAGWCS010000249.1:0-2228 GCF_020657705.1 Clostridioides sp. ZZV15-6598
ATTTTAATTCTATCTTATATATAAACTTTAAATTAATCTAATAAAAGCTAGATTAAGTATCTTCAACTAAATTTTTTCACTATTATATCCACTATATACTTACTTGCATTTCCATCCCCATATGGATTAGAAGCTTTACTCATTTGAATATAATCATTTCTATTTGTTAATAATTTCTTTACAGAATTATATATATTTTCTTCATTTGTACCTATTAATTTAAGTGTTTTTGCTTCAATACCTTCTATTCTTTCTGTCTTTTTTCTTAACACAAGTACTGGTTTTCCTAGTGATGGAGCCTCTTCTTGTATTCCTCCACTATCAGTCATTATCATATAGGCTTTGTTTAAAAAATTATGAAAATCCACCACTTCCAAAGGCTCTATAATGTGAATTTTTTTAGGGTTTTTACCAAATACCTCACTAGATATATCACGTATTTCAGGATTTAAATGTATAGGATATACTACCTGTACATCTTCAAATTCATCTACTATTCGTTTTACAGCTATAAATATATTTCTCATAGGTTCTCCTAAGTTTTCTCTTCTATGAGAAGTCAATAAAATCATTCTGTCATCACCAAGCTTATCAATTATAGGATGAGTATAATCTTCTCTTATTGTCATCTTTAATGCATCAATTGCAGTATTACCTGTTACAAATATATTGTTTTCAAACTTTCCTTCTGAAATTAAGTTTTGTTTTGCCAAATTAGTAGGGGCAAAGTGTATATCAGCAATAATTCCTGTAAGTTGCCTATTTAGTTCTTCTGGAAATGGAGAGTATTTATCATAAGTTCTAAGTCCTGCTTCTATATGACCCACTAGAACTTTACTATAAAATGCAGTTAAACTAGTAGCTAAAGTTGTCGTTGTGTCTCCATGTACTAAGATTACATCTGGCTTTTCTTTATCTATAATTATAGGAAGTTCATTTAAAACTTTACATGTTATATCATTTAAACTTTGCCCTTTTTTCATTATATCTAAATCATAGTCTACATTTATATCGAAAGTTTCTATAACCTGGTCAAGCATTTCTCTATGTTGCGCTGTCACACACACAATACTTTTTATATACTCTCTTTTTTCAAGTTCCTTAATTAATGGAGCTACTTTGATAGCTTCAGGTCTAGTTCCAAATACAGTCATAACCTTGATGTCATTCATTTATATCTCTCCTAATCAACTATTCATATACTATAACTGTCTATTTATATAACAAATTTATTTATACCAAGATTTAATAATCTTTATACTCTCTTTTGATGGATAAAAGTTTTTTTCTTCATCAATTTTACCTACGCAAAACACAGAGAAACCATTTATCCAATCTTCTTTTTCAAAAACTCTCATATATGCTTCAAAACACCTTGCTTGTTCTTCATCATTTATAATTTCTGAAGGAACATGATTCCATGGTTGAGAGCTTGCATTTTCTCTATTTGAAAAACCTAATTCTCCAAAAAATATCGGTTTACGATGAACCTTATAAAGATTATATAGTTCTTCTTTTATATTTTGTCTCCTATTATTCACAGTAGATGAATGTAAGGCAGAGACCAATTCATCTACTGTATTGACAGATTTATCACTTAACTCAAAATACGCTGCTATGGATATAAAGTCTAACTTATCAAAAAAATTATTATTTAGTTTTTGTTCATAAGATAATTTACTATTTAAATCACCTTTTCTTGTATACCACCAATTAGTTCTATATGTTACAAGACCATCAAATTTTGATTGTACAAAATCTATTATTTCACCCCAATTTTGTTGATATTCTTCTAGGTATACAAAATTAGAGCCTACATTTAAAACCTTTACATCCAATGGATTTGCTACATCTTCTATAAGTTCATTTAATACAGTATTTTGCCAGTTGTAAAAAAATCTTTTTTTATTCATAGGATTCCAATCTGTCTCATACAACTCTCCATTTTTTATCCATGGATATGCTTCTAATATTGTGGAAATACCCTTCTTATTTAATTTTTTTATTAGTTTTATTGCCTTTTTTTTGCTATTATTATCTATTGACATGATATCAGAATTAATATCATCCACATTTATGACTATAGGTACATTTATTGTATTCAATCCTAGCTTATCTATATCCTTCATAACTTGATTTATTTCATAATCTATAGATAAATTAGCTGATTTAATCTTGCCCTCATACTGGCTATTTACTAAACTTCTATTTTTTAATTCAACATTTAC
>NZ_JAGWCS010000250.1:0-2056 GCF_020657705.1 Clostridioides sp. ZZV15-6598
ATTTAGAGTAATAAATTAATATATTCGATTTCTATAAATTTTAAAGACATAAATCCAAATATAATGTTTATGAGAATCCTAAAAAGTGAAAAAATTAATAAAAAAATCCGAAAAAATTACTGACATTTCACTGACAAATGAACGATTTATACTTATATAAATGTTGAAAAAGCTATGTTGCTAAAAAAAGGCATAAAATAATATATTTTATGCCTTTTGATGTAAATATAAGAATATATACTATTTAAAATATAATAACATATATTCATTATATTTAGAAAAGAATTTTATTCCTATTGTGTATGAGAAGAATACTATTTTTTTATATTGGAATAATAATAGTAAATCTATAATATAGAAAAGAGGTATTTATAGTATGCATGAAAATAAAAAGAATCTATTAGATGGAAGCTTGGCTCAATATAATGATGCAGCAGTACCAAAAATACCAGTATTTGCTGGTAACGATATAACTTCAGAAGTTTATTATTTTAAACCTAATCAAGTTCTTAATGCCCATAGACATCCTAATGGTGAACAAATATTTGTTTTCTTAAAAGGAGAAGGGAAAATGAAACTTGGAGAACATGAATGTAATGTAAAAAAGGGTGACACTGTTTTTGTGCCAACAGGAGAATGGCATGAAATTACTAATGGAAGCAACGAGGAAATGGTTGCTGTTCAAATTACAAAAATCAATGCTGGAGCAGAATACAGAGGATAGATATATAGGTATTTTCACGATACTTTGATTTCTATTTTTTAATATAAACTTTAATCTCACTTATAAAAAGAGTCTTTCAAAAGACTCTTTTTATAATTTTTATAAGCTTTTAGTTAAAACTGATACATATTTATTTTATATTTTTTATCGCATTATTTGCAAACTCAGTGTTTACAATGTCTTTGTAAGGTGCTTCTTTGTCTAATTCCTTAGCTTCTTTCATAACATCCATTAGTTTGTTTAAGCCTTCTTCTTTTAATACAGGGTTTTGAGACCATGCATCTATTGACTTATATCTATCTACAACTGTTATTAAATCTTCTAGAGATATATCTTCAAAGAAAGGTTGCATAGCTTCGGCGATTTCCTTACTAGGAGCTTTTTGAACCCATAATTGCCCTCTATAAACAGCATTTGTAAATCTTTGAATTAAATCTTTATTATTTTTCATGTAAGATCTTGTAGTAGAATAAGCTGTAAATGGTATTTCTCCAGAATCTTTTCCTATGGATGTCACTATATATCCACTACCTTCTTTTTCCATAGCAGTTGCTGTAGGTTCAAATGCTGTTGTAAAGTCACCTTCACCACCTGCAAAAGCTCCAGCCATTACTCCAAATTGTACATCAGTTCTTACATTAACATTGCCTGCTTTTAAATTTTCTCCAATAGTAAGTCCTTTGTCTTTTAGAACATATTCAAAAGTCATTAGTGGAACTCCACCTTTTCTACCACCTAATATTTCTTTACTTTTCAAATCATCATAGGAGAAATTAGGCATTTTTTCTCTGGCAACTAAAAAACTACCATCTCTTTTAGTTAATTGAGCAAAATTTACAGCATAATCGTTTTTGTTTTGATTATATACATATATGGAAGCTTCAGGACCCATTAAGCCTACATTTGCTTCACCTGAAATTAAAGCTGCCATAGTTTTATCCGCACCTTGAGTGTTTATAAGGTCGACCTTTATTCCTTCATCCTCAAAGAATCCTTTTGTAATAGCAGCATATTGTGGAGCATAAAAAACAGAATGAGTAACTTCTGCAATAGTTACTTTATCTAAGTCTTTAGATGAAGCAGACTTATCATTTTCATCATTAGAGTTAAAATCACATCCAGTTAAGCATATTGTGCTCATAACAATAGAACTTGCAATTGCGATTATTTTTTTAAACATAATAAATACCTCCCATAAGACATCCGAATAATATATAATATTAAATATTTATTATAGTTGTTACAAAAATACATACATCTAAAATTTATTTCTACAAGAACTTAAAAATATTTTTTTTATTTGAATTTTTCAAGTAATCGATTATATTAAAT
>NZ_JAGWCS010000251.1:0-2005 GCF_020657705.1 Clostridioides sp. ZZV15-6598
TCAGAAACTCCGAACTTTTTAAATTTTGGTTGCAATTCAAATTTCTGTTGTAGTCCAAAATCTTTAATTTCTCCTTTTGCTTTCTTATCTTTAAGATATAGATAGTATTCTGCTTCATCTTTACTATCAAATTTAATTCCATCTATCGTAGTTTTCTTATTGTTGTATTTACTCAATGCTTCCTCCTCTACTTTATTCCTAATTGTACATAACCATTTCCAAGCTTAACAAAATACTCAATCTCTTTATTTACCTCAATTCCTGTAAATTTTCCATCTCTGAAAGCTTGTAATATAACTGTATCTCCTGCCTTGAAATTTACTTTATATTCTACTTCGATTTGTTTTTTATTCTTGATTACATCTTTAAAAGTACTAGAAGCTATTTGCAATTCATGTATCATATAATCACCCTCAAAGTTTATATTTTATTTCTTCTACTTGTATGTTTTTATCATCTGTAAACCATTCTCCAACACACTCTAGTGATGCTTCTTTAATAGCTAATTTAACAGCATCTTCTTTATTTTCCGCTTTTACATCAACAAATATATCCCCTGTAAATGGTATCTTTACTTTATATTTTTTCATAGTTGCCACCCCCTTTTATAAGTCAAAGTAAGTCTATAACATTCTAGTTTCATTCACAAACTTACCTTGACTACTTAAATTATTTAAACCTAGACTATTTGTTTCCTTCACTTTCTATTTTAATTAATAATTCTTTTACTTCAGTAGCTTCTTCTTTTATACATTTAATAGCTAGTTTAATTTCTTCTTTTAAGCGAATATTTAATTCCTTATTTGTAAAAGTAAGTGGTGTTTTAGTACCATTTTTTCTTACAATTGATATGTTTATTTTTTTACACTCTTCTATTTCCTTTAAATATTCTCTTAATTCTTTTTCATCTTCTTTCGTTCTCTTTATAGCCTCAAGCATAGGAATAACAGCTACTTTATATCCTTCTGGAATATCATTTAAATTTATTTTCATTTTTAAATCTCCTTTTCCAACCAATTTTTATATGTTGTATCACAATCTTTGCTCTCGCAATCTACCCTATCACTTATGCAACTAGCACAAATCTCTTTCCCAAATTCCTTATACACTTCTCTTTCATCAAGATTCTTTGACTTGCACATTTCTTTATTAGTCATATGCTCACCTTCTCTGTTTGAAAGAAACTTATCTGTCTTTCATTTTCTATATCCTCATTTCTAAATCGTTTTTCTAGGTCATGCACTGTAACCCCATTAGCTCTAAAAGGTACAGGACTATCTCTATCCAACTTAAGCATCTTTTGCCACAAAATGGGATAGTATTTTCTTAGTGTTTTGAGGCTCTCTAAGCTTTGTTTAGGGCATAAGTAGCAACCAGTCCTCTTAAATCTATGATGAATCTCATAATAGAAACCTTTTTCTTCCAAATATTTCAAACAATCTTTTTCAGTCATTTTCTCATTATAAAGAGGTGCTATACAGTTTTTTTCTAGTCTTTTATATCTGCTAGGTTCATCGTATGCAATTCCAATATATCTTTTATGTTCTCCTATAGAATTAAAATATTTATTGGCAGGAGCACGTTTTAAACTACTGTTACACCATGCTCCTAGAGTGTATGGAAAACCTCGTATTTGCCCTTTACGCTTACCTCGCTTATTAACAGTATAAAAGTATTCTTCAAAGTTTTTTTCTGCTTTAATTCTTGTTATTTTAAAGTTTATTCTTTTCTCAAAATCATCTATTATGTTATAGATTCCATCAAACTCTACTCCTGTATCTATAAATACAATTTCATCAAGAGGTAATTTCTTTTCCAATATTAGAAGGAGCATTGCAGCAGAATCTTTTCCTCCACTAAAACTTGCAACATATTTCATAAAATCACTCCTTACATTTTCTAAATGGTTCAACCACCATTTCAGTCTCTCCACAAGTATCTTCTGTAAAATCTATTTGTCTCCCATTAAATTCTCTTATATAGTCTGATATATCATATACTCTTT
>NZ_JAGWCS010000252.1:0-1998 GCF_020657705.1 Clostridioides sp. ZZV15-6598
AGATTATATTCTTGTTTAAATAAGTATTTATAAATATGAAATAAATATTATTAAAATACATATTAATAGCTATTAAAATAAAAAGAAAAGTTCCTAATTTTTAGGAACTTTTTATTTGTTTAATACAATGTATGAGTTTTTGCTTCAGCAATAGCTCTTGCTGGACTTTTAGGTTTTTCTATATTCTCTTTTTTGTAGAAATCAATTACTTCTTCTAAATCTTTATTTTCAATATTGTCTTTTCTATTTTCAAGAATATAATTTATGATTGATTCATTTATCAAGTTTGATAAATCTTTATTTTCATTATTAGTCATTTTGTATACTTCTTGCAATAAAACTTCATTAACTTCAATTGTAATTTGTTTTGTATTTTTTATCATATTAATCACCTCTTAAAAAAATTATAGCATTTCAAAAAAATAAAATCAATATGTTTTAAAATTATAGAATTTTAATTCTTAAATTCTTAAAAATAGAAAAATTAAATAGAGGGAGCTTTGAGGTATTAAAAAGATTAATAAAAAATATATTTAGTAATAAAAGCTTTGTACTATATGATTCTAAGATGGAGGATTTATAAGGGTTTAGGGTGAATTAAGTATAAGACAACTTCTTAAAGCAAATGAGTGTGGCATTTAAATCTAAATGTAGACATATAATATTAAATATGCTAATATATCAAAATAATAAGGGGGGAATTTATGAAGCTTAAAGAAGCATTGATTACATGTGTTGTATGTAGTGTATGTTTAACTCCATTATTGGTAAATGGAGAAACAAAAATAGATGCAGAGCATTGTAAAGAATCTATAGTAAATATAGATACTATAGTAACTTCAGGTAAAAACTTTAATTCTAAATATAATCAAGGTATGAAAGACTATCAAAACAGTGATGAGTATAAATTAAAAGTGCAAAAAGAGAAGCTAGAAAACCAACTAGGAATCAAAATAAAGGATTTAATTCCTATAACATTTGAAGTGAGTTATTATACCAGCCTTAACCAAGAAAATGGATATGGAGCTATAACTGCTACAGGAGATGATTTAGAAGATGGTTTTGTGGCAAATAATCACTTAAGTTTTGGAACTAAGATTATTGTGGATGGTAAAGTAAAAACTGTTATGGATAGGGGGTCTAGTAAGTATTTTAGTAATTCTAATGCGATAGATGTATTTGTACCCAAATGGAGTAATGAAAGTGAATCAGAGTATTATGACAGGGTTAATAATATGGGAAGGCACTATAAAAAAGGATACATCATTATGGAATAATAACTCTTCTTCAAGTAATATGTATTGATTGCAATATTTATTACATATATAATAGATATTAAGTTAATTAATACAACAATGTATATTACTGGGAGGGCAATATGGAACAAACTTTTATAAATGGAAAAGTAAACTTATTAATAGAAAATTATAAAGCATTAAATGAAATTAAAGGTTCTTGGCAAATGGGATTAATTCAACATAGTTGTGCACTTGCGTTTACGCTTAAGAACAAGAGGATAAGCCCTAGACTAGTAGAAGAGCGAATAGAGCTTATTAAAAAAAATACTGGATTATTCTCTAACTTTAGAGGATATAATATATTTTATATGGCAACACTACTTTCATTTGAATCAAATCCAGAAAGTAGTTTTAAGATAATTTTAGAGATATATAAAAATCTTAAAAATGAAAAATTTTGGGGAGATACATATTTACCACTTACAGCATCAATAGTCTATGAAAATAGAGATAAAATGGATTATATTACATGTATATCAAAAATGAAAACAGTGTACGAATACATGAAGAAAAAACATCCATTTTTAACGTCTAGTGATGACTATTGTAATATAGCACTTATTGCAATTCATTCAAAAAATTTAGAAGAAGATTTAGAATACATAGAAAAATGTTATGAATTTCTAAATAAAAATGGTTTTTATAAAGGAAATGACTTACAAGCACTGTCTCAAATTCTTTTATTTAGTGAAGATAGAAC
>NZ_JAGWCS010000253.1:0-1995 GCF_020657705.1 Clostridioides sp. ZZV15-6598
AAATAAACATAATATTTTTTCCTCTACATCTCCTATATCTTGATTATTTTCAAGTCTATCTGAGTAAATTACTCTAGCCAAAAACTTAGAAATACCATATTTATTTATCTTAAAATCTTCTATACTTGAAATTTTATTTATACTCCCTGAGTAGTCTATTTTATATGTTTCATCATCAAAACTCTCTATCACATGACTTTTTTCAGGTAAAAAATTAAACGCACTTGCATTACGTAAAATTTCTTTTTTAAAATTATTGATAAGAGCTTTACTACCATCTGATTTAAAATAATAAACCTTTACTTTAGCTTCTTGAATACATAAATATGCTTTATGTTTATTCTCAAATCTAAGATTATCCTTGTAAAATCTGCTTATTAGATATACTCTTTTAATTTTATCATTATCGAGATCTGCATTTAAAAGTATTTCTTTAGTTATTTTATTGATTATATCTTGATATCTTTTATCTTTATAAATATTATTTAAATTGTCCATTAATATTTGAATTTTGCTGTCTTTAGAAGACCAGTCTTCATAAATTAATTCATCATCGTTTAATATACTTTGAACTTTATTTATTAACTTATTAACATCTCCTTTATTTAGTCTATTTTGAATTTCACTTGTTCCACTATTAAAAAGTTCATCTATTTCTTTCATAGCTTCATTAAATTCTTCAGGTATATATTTTCTCAATAATTTTTTAATATTTTGTTTAAATTCAATATCTTCTCTAGGCAAATTATTGAATAAAATTTTTACATTTTCAAAGTTACATGAGTTATCTAACCTAATAATAGAATTATCTTTATCCTTATTATTTTTTTGTAGAGCGTATGTTAGTATATTTCTTTCGCAGAATTTTTCATGTAAAACTTTTTTGTAGTTATTAAACTCATCTACTTTTATATGCATCGGTGTTGGAATTATCATAATAATATCATCTATATATCTTCCATAGTATATTGGATTTAGGTTACACACAATATCCTTGTCTAGATCTTTTAAATACCAATTTGCAATTATATTTGAAGGCATAAAACCAATTGGAATTATATTTCTTACACTTTTATCATTTAAATCTTTGTTAAATATTTTATTTGAATAATTAATAAAGATTTTTTCTATAACTTTATTGACTTTTAATTTTAAATCTAGCATAGTTAAAATTTTATCGCTATCAATTTCTTTATCTATATCTGTATCTATATCTTTATATTTAAACAAATCATTTTTTAATTTTTTGAAATCAACATTGGCTGAATAATAATAATCTTTTATATCCAAATTAATCATAAGACATCTTTTATTATCATCCATAATATTTTCAACTTTTTTAATACCTCTATCTCTCCACATTTGATATTGATTATAATATGGCTTGAATAGCTTAATATTATTGAGTTCAAATTTATCATCTAACTTGTTTCCATAAGTATATTGTTCATATTCATTTTCTAACTGTTTTCCAAACAATAAAATCCAAAATACTCCTATAATATGTAATTCTATATTTATATCAATATAGTATGTAGTTTGATTTAAATAATAGCTATTATTAGATACAAAGTTTTTTATATCATTTTTAGATGCCTTATAATCTGATTTTACCCTCTTAGGTAAGCATCTAATATTTGCATTATAATCTAAGTTATTAATTAGTAAGTCATCTGCTAGTTTGTCTAGCTTATTTTCTAATTCATCTATATCACCTTTCTCATATAAAGCTATCGATTTCCTTATAAAAAGATTCGTATTGTCATTGTATATATATGCCTTAAGCTTTTTGTAACATATTCTTATTACCTGCTTTAAATCTTTTATGTCTATAATATCTTTATCTAATTTTTTTATAAATTCATTTAAATTTATATACTGATCTTCTTGCATTCAATTTCCTCCATATATTTTATTTATAAATTTTACCATTTTTTTACTTTGATGTCATTTATTTTGATAAGCTAACTTTTTGAAGAATATCTAGTATACTTA
>NZ_JAGWCS010000254.1:0-1893 GCF_020657705.1 Clostridioides sp. ZZV15-6598
GATAATAATCTATCTCATCAATCAGACGTTGTTTATCCTCAGGTAATATTCCTTTTAAGTTAACATAATTTGAGGCATGATTACTTCTAAATACAACTTTTTCATTGGTATCTATATTTTTTATCATTTCTTTAATTTCTTGTAGCACAGCCTTATCTTCCAGTACTGTAAATTCACCTGATTGAAGTAAATCGTAAAGTTCAGTATTAGGTTCTACCATTAAACTCAATACACCCACATAATCTGGTGAAATTGCTCCTAGCATTTTTCCTGTATCAACTCCATGTTGATGTGTTTTTTTAGTTCCTCCAAGACCTGCTATTACAGTAGCTGATAATTTAATACCATTTTTCTTAACTTTTCTACCAACTTTTATCAATTGTTCACTATTAAATCCCTTTTTAATATCTTCTAATACCTCATCATTTCCACTTTCAAGTCCTAGATAAATCATTTTAACACCAAGTTTTTTTAACTCTTTAAGTTCATCATCAGTTTTTTTCTCTATAGACTTAGGAGAGCCATATAGAGTAATTCTTTCACATTCTGGAAAAACTTCTTTTATATATACTATTATATCTCTTAATTTTTCCATTGGTATTATCAATGCGTCTCCATCTGCCAAAAATATCCTGTCTACATTTTTATAATGTCTTCTAAATATATCAATTTCATTTTTTATTACTTCTAATGGTTTTATTTTAAATTTCTTTGATTTGTACATACTACAAAATGTACATTTATTATGAGAACATCCTAGTGTGACTTGTATTATAAGACTATAAGCCTCACTTGGTGGTCTATAAAGTGGCATATCATATTCCATATTAAAATCCCCCTTGTAATCAAATCTTAATTTTATTATATTAATAATCTTTACTTAAAATAATACTTTATATATATTGTAAGTTTCAAGCTTTTGTTTAAGATATATTCTTTAAAAATTTAATAATGCTATTTGCAGTAATCTTAAGCTGTTTTTCTTGACTTATAATAGCATCATTGTCTCCCTTTTGTTTTCCATAATCTCCAAATTGTGCATGATTTCCCCCTTCAATTTCAACATAAGTAGTATCATCAGGAAGTTTTTCTTTTGCTTCTATAAGGTTTTTAAAATTAACTACTCCGTCTTTACTTCCCCATATAGATATAACCTTTTTGCCTAACTGTTTTAGTTCATTGCCCATTGGATAAGAAGATAAAAACACAACTCCATCAATTAATTTATTGTCACGTGCAAAATTAGATGCAACAACTCCGCCTAATGAGTGACCTCCTATTACCCAATGTTCTATATTATTGTAAGAATCTATAACTTTCTGTGCTTTATTAGTTCCAAGTATAGCTAGATTAAGTGGCATTTTTACAATTACCACTTCATATCCACTTTCTGCTATTTTTCTTGCAAGTGGTGCATATGATTCTATTTCTACCTTAGCTCCTGGATAAAAAATTAGACCTTTAGAAACTTTTCTACCCTTAGGTGTAAATGAAATATTTTCATTTATGGTTACCTCGACTTTACTATTACTAACTAATGCTTCTTTTGCTAGTTTTTGAGGTTCATATGTTTTGTTTATCCATATGAAAAAACTAAGCAGAACCAATACAAATAGTATACCTATTCCCATGAATATTTTCTTTTTTATATTAAATTTTCTATTATCATTTTTATCATCTTCGTTTTCAACCTCATCATAAAGTAAAGGTCTTTCAAGTTCCATAGTTATACTAAATGTATCATATTTCTTATTGCGCTTTACCTTTACATCTTTACTCATAAATCTAACCCCCATAATATTTGAATACTATTATAGTTTATCCTAAGTAAATTGTTTTTTCAACTAATGAAAAAAATCAATATTTTAACCTTTTTCACACAAAATTCATAAA
>NZ_JAGWCS010000255.1:0-1851 GCF_020657705.1 Clostridioides sp. ZZV15-6598
TTCAAGGATTTAGTGAAAAAATGAAAAAGTATATTTTGATTTCCTGTAAATATATTGAACAATACTTACCTAAAGATTATGTATTTTTAGCACGATTTTATTCACAAATAGCCATTTTAAGTTTAAAGAATGAAGATGTAAATAGAGCAAATCTCTATATAGATAAATTTAATCTTATTTGTAAGGATAGCAATTTTTTAGTGGAAGAAATTATTTTTGAATCTCAATTGATTTATATTAAGGCAAGTAAATGTATTGATTCTTCTATAATAATTAAGAAAATAGAAGATTTATATATAAAAGTAAAAGAAACTAATGATTTTAATTGTAAAAAAATATATTTTTTTATAATTGGAAAGATATATTTTTTATTTTTAGATGATGCATTAATTGCCAAAATGAATTTCTTAAAAGCAAGAAAATATGCAGACTTATCAAAAGATATAGAAGTATGCTCACTATGCGATATAAAGCTAGGGGAATGTGAATGTTCATTTGAAAATTATGAAGGAGCAAGAGAATACTTTAATGAAGTAATAAAGAATAAAAAATATACAAACGTAAATATGATTCAAAAGTATAGAGCGTCAAATAATATAACTAAACTATTAATAAAAACTAAAGACTATTCAGGTGCTATAAATAATTTAGCGAAGTCTGAAGTATATTTGGAAAAATTTAAGAATCAAGATTTGAAAGAAGTGGAAAAATTAGACTTATGCATAAATCTAGCTATGTACTATGCGGAAAGTAATGAAAAATCATTTGAGCAATCAACTTGCTATTTAAATCGGGCTAAGAGTTTATTAAATAACATAAATAGTGTAGACGAGTATATAGTATATGATTTAGAAGTAATTTATCATCAGGTTAATATATATTATATGTTTGAAAACTATGAAAAGGCTTTGATTACAAGTAAAAAACTTCTTGAAAGGGCTAAAGAGGCTAAAAATTATAATTATGTAAAAGAAGCATATAAAACTATACACATGTGTTTTGAAAAGATACAAGATTATGAAATGAGTATGAAATACTTTAAAATGTACTATGAGTTAAAACAGATGTATATGAAAGCTAGAAATAGAAATTATATAGACTCTTTAAATTATAGACATGAACATATCGAAAAAGAAATAAATAATATGAAGAAAATAAAACTCGATTTAGATAAGAAAAAATATATTGACCCTCTGACAGATGCTTATAATAGGATATATTTAAATAGCTTCTTAGAAAAACAAGAGGTTAGTGAATACAGTACTGCATTTATGATAGATGTAGATTATTTTAAGGACTACAATGACACTCATGGTCATTATAATGGAGATGTTGCTCTTAAAAATATAACTATGATAATAAAAAGATATTTAAAAGAGGACATGTCTATTATAAGGTATGGAGGAGAGGAATTTTTAATATTGTCTATATGCAAAGACTATAGAAAAAGCAAGGTATTTGGAAAAAAGTTATGTAAGGTTGTAAAAAAATTCTTAAATGATGGTTTGACAATTAGTATTGGTATTGATACATGTAAAAATAGTAGCATAGATATAAGTGAAATAATTGAAAATGCGGATAAAGCCTTATACAAAGCAAAACAAACTGGAAGAAATAGATGTTTGCATTATTATGATTTTAAGAATTTTTAACTGTTGAAATAGGATTGGTGATTTACTTGAAAGGGAGTTTAATAGAAGATTTAAAGAGAAATATAAAAAAGATAGAATATGATATGTTGACTAAGTTCTATCTAAATTTAACCGATTTAAACTACATCTTGGACTATCACAAAGGCCTTTTAAATACAAAAATAGATGCTAAAGATAAAGTCTATATTTTATATTTAAT
>NZ_JAGWCS010000256.1:0-1826 GCF_020657705.1 Clostridioides sp. ZZV15-6598
ATATATAGACAAATTAGAAACTGCTGAATTAACAGAAATACTGATAAATGGAGAAGATGAAGAATCAGAAGACAGTCTAAGACAAAGATATTATGATAGCCTAAATTCACAGAGTTTTGGAGGGAATATTCAAAATTACAAGGATGAAGTTAATAAATTGCCTGACATTGGAGGAGTTAAAGTTTATCCAACTTGGAGTGGTGGAGGCACTGTTAAGTTAGTAATAATTAACTCTAATTTTAAAGTACCATCAGAGGATTTAGTTAATTTAGTTCAAGAAGAAATTGACCCAATTGAGCACCATGGAGAAGGTCTTGGATTAGCACCGATTGGACACCGAGTAACTGTTGAAGGGGTTACAAGTACAACTATAAACATATCAGCAGAGATAACATATAAGAGTGGATATACATGGGAGAATATAAAGACTATAGCAGAAGAAGCAGTTGATGACTATTTAAATGAACTTAACATGAGTTGGGAAGATGAAGAAAACTTAATAGTCCGTATATCTCAGATAGAAACTCGTTTGTTAAGTATAGATGGAGTATTAGACATTGCAAACACAATGATAAATGATGTTGCATCAAATTTTAGTGTTGATAAAGATTCTATAGTAGTAAGAGGTGAAGTAGTTGGATAAAGAGATTAATTTAATAGATTACTTACCACAAATACTTCAAGATAAAGAAGAATATATAAAAGTATTTAATGCAGAAAACAAAGAAATAAAAACGCTACATGACAAATTAAAGGACCTATCAAATGACCAGTTTTTAGACGATTTAACTCCAAGTGGTATAAAAAGATGGGAAAAGATAATGTCTATAACTCTCAAATCAAATGAAACTTTAGAGGATAGAAGATTTAGGATTTTTAGTAGATATATAAGTAAATTACCTTATTCAGAGAGATTTCTTAGGAACTGGCTAGATTCAATTGTTGGAGAAGGTAATTATGAGTTAACTATAAATAATTCTACTTATAATATACATTTAGAAAGTGATGCAAGAAATCAAGATTGGTTTGAGGAAGTTCATTCTTTTGTAAGTAGCATCAAACCTTGTAATATGAGTCTTGATTATACTAGAGTGCTAGTCAGTAAAGATAATTATATGAATTTTGGTGCAACTACTATTACAGGACATGAGATTACAATTTACCCATGGTCACCTAGTGATATAGAAACTCAAGGGGAGATTAACATACTTAGTGGTAATGGTTGTGGATACCAAGAGATTACAATTTATTAGATAGGAGGTGGTAGTTTGGCTACAGATAAAAGTTACTACACAATATTAACAAATATAGGTAAGGCTAAGATAGCAAATGCAAGTTTAGTAGGTGAAAAAGTTGATTTTGTTAAGATTCAACTTGGAGATGGTGGAGGAAATGAGTATAATCCTACAGAGGAACAAACTATATTAAAAAACGTAGTTTGGGAAGGCAAAGTGGGGAATGTCAAGACTGATGAAAGCATGACAAACTGCTTGATTTTAGAGAGTCTAATACCCGCTAGTGCTGGTGGATTTGTAGTTAGAGAAATAGGTTATTTAGATACCGAAGGTAATTTACTAGCTATATCAAAGTATAGGTCAGCATATAAACCTAAAGTGGAAGATGGAGCAGTAATTGACATGAAAGTAAAAACTATCTTTGTTGTATCTAATGTAAATAATATAGAACTTAAAATTGACCCAACAATAATCTTTGCCACATTAAAAGATTTACAGGACCTAGACACTAAAATAGATACAACTAAAGCAGAATTAGCAAGCAATATAGAAACTGCTAAAACAGAGTTAAATACAAAAATAGGGGATACA
>NZ_JAGWCS010000257.1:0-1776 GCF_020657705.1 Clostridioides sp. ZZV15-6598
AGTTATGTCAGCCAGTTGCCAAAAAGATATTTTTCTTTTTGTTTTTATGAAAGTTTTTTAGGGGGATAATAATATATGTTTAGAGATAAAATGGATAGATGTACACATATATTAACTGCTTATATCAGTAGTTCATATGATTATTGTGATTTTATAGATACACAGTTAGATGATTTTATACTGGAGTACGGAGAAAATGTAGTAGAATCTTGTTTGCATCAAGTGATGGTATTGGTAAGTAAGTATAATTAAATAGACCTTATTTTCTAGAACACCCTTTTTAGTTTTATCTACTTTTAAATAGCCTTATGTTAAAAAATTAATTAAAATATATTTCTAGCATTCACAGTTTTATTTTTGTTAAAATACGATATAATGAAGATGTAAATCTGTGTTAAAAACAAAAAAGAAACTACAATCTATTAGCCTAGAGCGAAGTTTCAAATTCAAAATAATTTAAGTAATGATTTATTCATTAAAATCGTCTTGATTGCCATCAGGATGATTTTTTAGTTTATGTAAAGATTCTTTTAATATACTTATAGAATCCAATAATATTATTGTACCTTTATTACGAAAAAGTTCTTTCACATGCTCATTCATATATCTACACAAAATATAAAAAAATGATATAATCCAAGTGAAAATAGCATTTTTATATATATTAATATAAAATTTTATTTTTATTTGTATCATAAATATACTCAAATCATATATATATATTAGGATATTGAATTTATCCTAATAAAAATATAGGAGTGGTAAAGAGTGGATAATGCAAAAAATTTAGAATATTATAAAAATAATTTAGAATCACATTCTAGTGATTTAATGAAATTAGTAATTGGATTGACACAAGAAGAATGTTTAAATACAAATTCAAGAGCTTATTTAACACCTTGTACAATATGGAGAATAATAAAATATTTTCTAGTTGGAGAAAGTTATGATTTATCTGCTACAAAAATTAAGTTGGATTTTCAGGAAGATTTAAATTTCAATTTAGATAATGGGATATTAAATGAGCTTTGTGAAGAATTAGAAGACCTAATAGATTCTAATTATGTACAAAATTGTAAACTTAGAGAAGCATTAAAAAGAGCTTTGAAACTATGTGAGTGTTTAGCAGAAGCTATAAAACAAATAAACTGTAATGACAAATGTGAATTTTTAGTAGGAAAATTATTTTGCTTATTAGTGCAAATTATACTTTTAATAATAGCTATTATAGCTAAAATAATTATACTATTAATATTCTGTAGTGATTGCATTTCATGTAATGATAAAAAAGACGTAAAATCTTCATTCTGTGATTGTCTAATTTGTGATTTAGAAAAAGAACTAGATCAAATAGAAGAATTAATTGATGAACTAATTAAATTAGCTATTTCATTTATAAAATGTGGTTCAAAAAAATGCAAACATGATGACTATAATGAATGTGACTGTAAACATGAGGAACATCATGAATGTAACTGTAAACATGATAAATGTAATGAATGTGACTATTGCAATATTGATTGTGAAAAAAAACCTTGTATAAATAGCTGTGAAGACAGTTTACAAGAATATTTTGATAAGTACAAAAAACAAGATTGTACAAAAAAATGTAATAAAAATTACTAAAAATCTTATTTCTATAAAAAACAAAAACTTTCAAAAATCCTGTTAAGCACAATATAGCATGTTATTTTAATCTAAGATATTTGAATGGCTAAATATATAGAATAATACAAACACTATAATTTTTTAGTTATTTGAAATATTCTATAATAA
>NZ_JAGWCS010000258.1:0-1721 GCF_020657705.1 Clostridioides sp. ZZV15-6598
GAGCAATAAAACTATATAAATTGTTATAAAAGAGATAAAGTCGATTGGGATACTTCTTAAGTTTGAATAATATAAATCCTGCGCAAATGACATATTAGCTATTGGAATATTTCTAAAAACAAAATTAAATATATATTTACATATAAATAATGTTGCTATCTGACTTATCAAAAAACCATATACCATTGTTATCAAAGCGATTGACTTAGATATACAAAGCTTAAATTTATCCTGAGGTAACATCATTAAAGTATAAATACTTTGATTTTTAGAAAAGAAATCCCTTTTCCACATAAAAATATAGTATGTAAACATTCCCAATATTCCGTACAGTAAAATTGTTTGGATATATCTAAGATTCCCAATTACACCTATTCCATAAAATACACCTCCAAAATCCTCTATTGCTAGATTTATAATAAATTTAGAGTTCTTAAATTTAATAATTTCAAATAAATTTAGGCCCAGTGTAATTAAAGATAAAAAAGATATATAAGCCATATAAAACCTCTTATTTCTCCTTAAATCTACATTTATTAGACATAGAAGCTTATTCATTCTTATATACCTCCCTCATTTTATCTAATATAGACTTGCCCTCTCTTTCTCTTAACTCTTCTGCATTAAATGATGTTATTATTTTACCTTCATCAAGAATTATAACTTCATCAACTAAACTTTCTATTTCTACTATCTCATGAGTTGTTATAATAATAGCTTGATTTTCTTTCATATATTGTGCTATTACCCCTATAAATTCTTCTCTTTTAAACAAGTCGATTCCTGTGAATGGTTCATCAAGTAATATATAGTCTGGGTCTTGACAAAATCCAAGTATTAACTTTACTCTTGCAATATTTCCTTTAGATAAATTGTCAATTACTTCATTCTCATTCAGTTTAAATATATCCATCATTTCTTTTGATTTTTCTTTATTCCATCTTGGATAAAAAATTTCCATAAATTCAAATGACTCTTTTATTGTTGTATTACTAAAGTGAGATTCTACATCTGGAACAAATGCAAGTTTATTATATATATTTTTATTCATTTTTTCTCCATCTATTAAAATCTCTCCACTGTCAATTTTTATAAGTCCTGCTATTGCTTTTAATATTGTTGACTTACCAACACCATTTATCCCAAGTAAAGCTGTTATTTTTCCTTTTTCAATATTAAAGCTTACATTCTTTAAAGCATCTATTTTTTTTACTTTTATCCCTTGCATTCTTTTATATGTTTTGCTTACATTTTTAATTTCTATCATATTAGTGTCCTCCATATTTAATATGCTTGTACAATTAACCTTATAAGTTAAGTGTTTATATTTATTAAAAAACTAATATCTATCTTCTATTATCTCTAAAACTTCTTCTTTAGTAACATTTATAGCCTTCATATCTTCTATAAATACAACTAAAGATTCATTTATTAGTTCTAGTTTTAGATTTTTTAATATATTTTCATCAACTGTCACGCTACTCTGATAGTTTTTAAAAGTATTTATTATATTCATATCACCCATCTCCTTATATGCTCTTTGAACAGTATTTAAATTTACTTTTAAATTAAGTGCCATTTCTCTTCTTGATGGTATTGTTTCTCCTGGTTTTAATTCTCCGGTTACTATTTGTCTCTTTATATGCTTTATTATTTGCAAATAAATGGGAGATGTATTATCTAATTCAAAATTCATACTTCCTCCTATTCTAGTGTATTAA
>NZ_JAGWCS010000259.1:0-1713 GCF_020657705.1 Clostridioides sp. ZZV15-6598
TGTTTATAGGTTCGTATAAATATATTTTTTCTTACTCAATATTACTGGAAATTTCTGATTCCAGTAATATTTTTATCCTCAAAATATCAAGTAAATAATTATTTATACATTTTTTGTTTCTTTACTATTCATATTTAATTATTATTTAAATAAATTTTTAATAAATAACTGGATAGTATTTTCAATCATGTAACATTATTCAATAACTATATTTTCTAATGCTTCAATTATATTTTTTTTATATAATCCACCATGGCTAAAAATTATTTCCTCTATATCATAGTTACTCAATTTTTTAATGGCTTTTATCAATTCTTGATTATCACTATACATTACATCCACTGGTCTGAGTTTACCCTCTTTTATCTCTAATAAATCTCCAGCAACAAGTACTTTAGATTTTTTTAAATAGAGACAGATATGACCTCTAGTATGACCACCTGTGTGTATAACCTCTATCTCTTCGCTTAAATTTAAAACTTCATGATTGTATAAAGATATATCTACTACAGTATATGATGACTTAAATCCAAGTTTCATAGCATTTAACATATCAAGCATTTTGTCATCAAGACTATCTATCATTTGTTCTAACATATAAAGTTTAAATGGTGTTTCCTCCCCTGTTATATAGCTAACTTCACTTTTATATGCATATACCTTTATATCATTTTCAGATTTTTCTCTTAAATATTTTATATTTCCTATATGATCTATATCATGGTGAGTTATTATTATATTTTTTAATTTATCAAAACTTGTATTACTATTATTAAGGGCATCAATTATTAAATCTCCTTGACCTGGGAGTCCAGTATCAACAAGAGTTGCCTCATCTTCTGTATAGATTACTGGAATATATATAACTTTATCTTTACCTAATATACTTGATGGAATTTCTAAAATATCTAATCCTTTTTTTAAATTCATAATATTTCTCCTTATAATTATTGAGTTAGAGGTAAATTTAATCAAAAAAATTGAAAAATATAGATTATCTTCTAATTACATTATGTTTATCAAAAACTATTAAAACCTAGTATATCACTGAAATAGAGAGATTACCCGACTTGATTTTTTTGTTATTTTATGATATAGTATTTAATATAAAAATAAGTAATTTCAATAGTTATAGCTATTAAAAATATTTTTCAATTTATCTTTAATGTATTATAAGATGGATAGTTTTAAAGTTAAATTAACATTGAATTTCAAACCGCTCTTAGTCATATTTGAGTGGTTTTTATTTTAGATAAAACGTGAAAGTGTTATTAAAAATCAAACATGACATAACAAAAGAAATTTTAATTACTGCATATGTATTAGAATTTTTAATTTTATTTATCATTCTCATGTTATAGCTATGAGTCTTTCCCTTAAACTTATGTATTCACTATTTAAGTTAACATAAAAAAAGATTCTACAAGCTTTTTTATGACTTTTAGAATCCTTTTTCTATTATAACCTATCCCCAATAAATAATTATCCCTTTTCCTATTTACTATTCAATTAAAAAATTTATTTACAGCATCGGTGCAATAATACCAGCTACTACTATAGAAATCATACAAGCCATACCACCAACTACTAACTTAGGCATTATTTTAGACCTGAACCTCCCATGACTAAAGTCACGGGGTTCCTGCTTCATAGAATTTCGCATACTAACATATGTCTTACTAATTCTCCACAGGCTATCCCCGTAGTTCCTAC
>NZ_JAGWCS010000260.1:0-1673 GCF_020657705.1 Clostridioides sp. ZZV15-6598
TTTATTTCATCCTTATGTTTTAGTTTGGTTAGCTTTAGGGGTTTCCAGCAATTCAAGTAGTATTGGATAGGTTCTATTCTATCTCTACATATAAGTTTCCCTATATGCTGACTACTTTAGCTACTAACTCACGACTAAAGTCACGAGTGTGCGTAGTTATTTTTTAATCAAATTTAGACTGCAAATCTTTATCATTGAAAAAATTAAAGGATACACTTGTAGGAGCTACTTCATTTGTTTTTTTGTAATTATCATAGAAGGCTTCACTTGTAAATACATCATGAAGAGGTATTGCTGTAGCTGTTTTATACTCAAAATATCCAACTAGTTTAAATTTGAATGTTTCTTTTTCATTAGTCGGTACTCCATCTTTAGTTTTTGGTACTATTAGTTTTACTTCAGCACCTATTTTATGAGGTACATCTAACATATCTAATATCTTTGTAGGCATGACTATTTCATTATTATTTTTCGGTAAACTTCCTTCAATCATCTCTACATTTACAGCACTTTCAAGGCTTTTTTCATCATAAACTGTTAAATTCACTGCCTGCGTTGAAAATTCTGGATTTTTTAAACTTGCTATGTTTTTTACTATTCCAATACTGTTTTTGTCTACTGAACTATCTTTTCTTATAATTTCAATCTGTCTATTACTTAAATCTTGAAATTGAGCATGACTTTTTGTCCCGTATTCCATAGCTTGATAGTTATTAAAAGCTTCTAACATACTATATCCTACTGTAAACAATGAGGTAAACAAAACTGTAGTTAATACTATTGCAAGAACTGAAATTAGATTTCTCATTTTATTCGTTTTAAAACTTCTATTACTTAATTTTTTTATAATTTCCTT
Source organism: Clostridioides sp. ZZV15-6598 (assembly GCF_020657705.1). Lineage (NCBI taxonomy): Bacteria > Bacillati > Bacillota > Clostridia > Peptostreptococcales > Peptostreptococcaceae > Clostridioides > Clostridioides sp. ZZV15-6598. The sequence continues at coordinate 857 of NZ_JAGWCS010000260.1, forward strand.
ATTGTTATTTTGTAACATTGTTCTCACCTCTATTTACAACTTTTCCATCTTCAATCCTTATAATTCTATCAGCCATTTGAGCAATTTGTTCATTATGAGTTATCATAATTATAGTTTGGCTAAACTTACTACTAGTAACTTTTAAAAGTCCTAACACATCTTGTTCTGTTTTGCTATCTAGATTCCCTGTTGGTTCATCAGCTAATATTATCGATGGTTTTGTTGCTAAAGCTCTTGCGATAGCTACTCTCTGTTGCTGTCCTCCTGATAGATTGTTTGGTAGGTCATCCACTTTTTGACTTAGCCCTAAAACTTCTATTATCTCATCTATATATTTAGTATCTATTTTACATCCATCAAGCTCTATAGGTAATACTATATTTTCATAAACATTTAATATTGGAACTAAGTTATAATTTTGAAATATAAACCCTACATTACGTCTTCTAAATATTGTAAGTTCTTCATCATTCATAGCAAATATATCATTATTTTCAACAATTACCTTCCCATCACTTGCTCTATCAAGTCCCCCTATCATATGTAACAATGTACTTTTTCCACTTCCTGATGTCCCTACTATAGCGACAAACTCTCCTCTATTTATACTTATATTTATTCCATCTAAAGCTTTTACTATATTTTCACCTTTTCCATAATGTTTTTTTAAATTATTAGTCTCCAGTATTTTCATAATCATATCTCCCTCTTACTTTATTTTATATATTTTTTAATTGTATATTAAAATTTCATGTTTACTGATTTGTTACTTAAATATTATCACGTAAACCCCTTTCTAATCCTCACAGTACTGTTA
>NZ_JAGWCS010000261.1:0-1652 GCF_020657705.1 Clostridioides sp. ZZV15-6598
ATATATATTTAGTGATATGACATCTAATTTGTAATATATAAAGCTGATAACTTTTTAAAATTATCGAAGTTGATAGCTTCTAATCTATCAAACCTTTTTAACTGGTCAAGTTATTAAGGGTGCAGGGCGGATGCCTTGGCACTAGGAGCCGATGAAGGACGCGATAAGCTGCGATAAGCTTCGGGGAGTTGCACGTAAACTTTGATCCGAAGATTTCCGAATGAGGAAACTCACTTAGAGTAATGTCTAAGTATCATTAAGTGAATACATAGCTTAATGAGGGGAACTCAGGGAACTGAAACATCTAAGTACCTGAAGGAAGAGAAAGAAATTCGATTCCGTAAGTAGCGGCGAGCGAACGCGGAATAGCCCAAACCAATAAAGTTTTCTTTATTGGGGTTGCGGACATATCTTAAACGAAGAGGTATCGTAATTGAAGAGGTTTGGAAAGACCCACCACAGAAGGTAATAGTCCTGTATGTCAAACGAGAAAACTTCAGATATGATCCAGAGTACCACGGGACACGTGAAACCCTGTGGGAAGCAGGAGGGACCACCCTCCAAGGCTAAATACTACCTAGTGACCGATAGCGTATAGTACCGTGAGGGAAAGGTGAAAAGAACCCCGGGAGGGGAGTGAAATAGAACCTGAAACCCTGCACTTACAAGCTGTGGAAGCACATTTCTTGTGTGACCGCGTACTTTTTGTAGAACGGGCCAACGAGTTACGTTAAGTAGCAAGGTTAAGCACTTAAGGTGTGGAGCCGTAGCGAAAGCGAGTTTTAACTGAGCGTTCAGTTACTTGACGTAGACCCGAAACCGGGCGACCTACCCATGAGCAGGATGAAGCGAAAGTAAAATTTCGTGGAGGTCCGAACCCACGAGCGTTGAAAAGCTCGGGGATGACTTGTGGGTAGCGGTGAAATTCCAATCGAGCCCGGAGATAGCTGGTTCTCCCCGAAATAGCTTTAGGGCTAGCCTCAAGGTGAGAGATACGGAGGTAGAGCACTGAATGTCCTAGGGGGTATTGCACCTACCGAAGACTATCAAACTCCGAATGCCGTCATCTTATACTTGGGAGTCAGACTGTGGGTGATAAGATTCATAGTCGAAAGGGCAACAGCCCAGATCGTCAGCTAAGGTCCCTAAATGTAAGTTAAGTGGTAAAGGATGTGGGATTGCACAGACAACCAGGATGTTGGCTTAGAAGCAGCCACTCATTCAAAGAGTGCGTAATAGCTCACTGGTCGAGTGATCCTGCGCCGAAGATTTCCGGGGCTAAAACTTACTACCGAAGCTACGGCATCAGTAATGATGGGTAGGGGAGCTTCCCATACAGGCTGAAGCATGACCGTAAGGACATGTGGACAGTATGGGAGTGAGAATGTTGGCATGAGTAGCGAGATGTGGGTGAGAATCCCACAGGCCGTAAACCCAAGGTTTCCAGGGGAAGGTTCGTCCGCCCTGGGTTAGTCGGGACCTAAGCTGAGGCCGAAAGGCGTAGGTGATGGACAACAGGTTGATATTCCTGTACTACCGATAACCGTTTGAGAGATGGGATGACACAGTAGGATAAGCTAAGCACACTGTTGGTTATGTGTGCCCAAGCATTGAGGCAGTCAGAGTAGGTAAATCCGCTTTGATAATGCTGG
>NZ_JAGWCS010000262.1:0-1645 GCF_020657705.1 Clostridioides sp. ZZV15-6598
GCTATAAAATACACAAAAAATATTGAATAATAGAGTATTTTGAAATTTTTTATACATAATAATATGATTTTAAATTTGTAGCAATTTATAATATAGAAAGGTTAATATTATTTTTGATTAGTTTTACTAAAAAATTCAATTTTAACAGAGTTGCTCTTTATGGTATTTTTTTTGTATAATGGTAATAGTGAATTTCAATCAAAATTGATTTTTAAATAATTTATAGGGGGAAAAATCATTGTTATATGTGTTAATAATAATTCTGCTTATAGGATTAGATCAATTGTCTAAACTATGGGTGTTAAATAATTTGGTTAATGTATCCACAATACCAATAATAAAGAATGTATTTCATCTAACTTATGTTGAAAATAGAGGTGCAGCATTTGGACTATTACAAAATAATCAATGGATATTTATAATAGTTGCACTAATTGCAACAGTATTTGGACTATATTATCTCAACACAAGAAAAGTGCATACATCTGGAAAATTGGGAATCATATTAATAATATCTGGTGCATTGGGAAATCTAGTTGACAGGGTGAGATTAGGATTTGTAGTAGATTATTTTGATTTTAGAATTATATGGGAATATGTATTTAATGTAGCTGATGTATTTGTAGTTGTAGGAACTGTATTTTTATGTATATATGTTTTATTTTTTGAAAGTAAAAGTAGGTGATTTGATGGATGAAATAAGAGAGTTTTTAGTGCTTGAAGAGGAAGATGAGGTTAGACTTGATGTTTATCTAGCAGAACAATTAGGAGATATGTCAAGAAGCTACATACAAAAAATTATAAAAGATAGTAAAGTAAAAGTTAATAATAAAGTAGAAAAAGCAAAATATTTAGTTAAAGAAGAAGATAAGATTATTATAGAGATACCAGAGCCTAAAGTTTTAGAGGTGGTAGCTCAAGATATTCCGATAAATATTGTATATGAAGATGATGATGTTTTAATAATTAATAAATCTCAGGACATGGTTGTTCACCCTGCTCCTGGAAATTATGAAAATACATTGGTAAATGGGATTTTGTACCATTGTAAAGATAAGCTATCATCAATAAATGGTGTTATTAGACCTGGCATAGTTCATAGAATAGACAAAGATACTTCTGGTCTTCTTATGATAGCTAAAAATAATTATGCACATAATTTTTTAGCAGAACAATTAAAAGAGCATTCTATAACTAGGGAGTATGAATTTATATGTTATGGTGTAGTTAAAGAAGATAAAATAACTGTAGATAAACCTATAGGAAGAAATCCTAAGGATAGATTAAAAATGGCTGTAGTAAAAGATGGAAGAAATGCAGTAACTCATTTTGAAGTGGTGGAAAGATTTGATAAATTTACTCATATGAGAGCTAGACTTGAAACTGGTAGAACTCACCAAATCAGAGTTCATGCTTTATCTATAAATCATCCACTTCTAGGTGATAGTGTATATGGACCTAAAGAAAATAAGTTTAAACTAAAGGGACAAACTTTGCATGCTAAAAAATTGGGATTTATACATCCTACTACTAAGGAATACATTGAATTTGATTCAGAATTACCAGAATACTTTAAGGAAGTTCTTAGAAAAGTTAAATAAAAATTTGTATGATATTATAAATTATATAATTAGATTTATACAAG
>NZ_JAGWCS010000264.1:0-1595 GCF_020657705.1 Clostridioides sp. ZZV15-6598
TATATAATACAATCTCTGTTCTATATAATTATTCAAATAATTTAGTTCCTAAACTTACAAACATTTGTAAAATTAAAAATGCTTTTGTATCCATCTTATGATTACTCTGTAAAATTTCTTTTGCTTCATCTTGTGAAACTAAAATAGCTTCAATATCTTCATCTGGTTCTAAAAATTCATCAGTTATATTACCATCACATATACAGTAAACAAATGCAATCGATTCATCACTCATACCAGGAGATAGATATACTTTCTCATTACTCTTATTTTTTTGAATTTCTAAAAGAGTAAGCCCAGTTTCTTCTCTAAGTTCTCTTTCGACAGAAATATCTATAGATTCACCCTTATCGATAAGACCTGCTGGCAATTCGTATATATATCCATTAATAGGTACCCTAAATTGTTTTATTAAAATTAATTTTTTACTACTTTTATGAAGACCTACTATTGCAACTGCATCTGCACTATCTTCCTTATTTTCAAGATAAATACTTTTTAGTTGTTCACTGCTTTTTCTTGATGCTACCATCCATACCTTATCTTCATCTAGCTTATTTTTATACTCAATTTCAAAAAGTCCCATAAACTTACTTTCAACCAATGGATTTATATTCTTTATTATAGTTTTTTTCAAATTTACTACGACCTCTCTTTATTTAAATACCCTTAAGTAATTATAGGCATAATACTTTAAAATAAGTATTGGATACAGTTTCTTATATTTCCATTTCTGGGTTATCTTTATCGATGAACCCTACTTTAATTTCACAATCAAATATTTCTTTTAATAATTTTGCTAATTCTTCTCTTGCACTCATTACTTGATCTAAATTTGCATCAGCAAAACCATCTATAGGGAAAAATATATTTTTTGAACTACTTGTAATTTTTCCTTCTTCGCCTTGTCTCCATATCCATCTTCTAGTTTTCACCATATCTCCAACAGAATAAATTAATTCTCCTTCTTCCATCAACTCAACTTCAGTTTCTCCAAATGGAATAAATTTATCCCCTTTTTTTGAAAATCTAACAAATACATCATCATCTCTAAAATCCATATCATGTGCACCCATTGGAAGTATATATTTTAAAGAAATAGAGTTTCCTAAGTCTACAATAGGATTTATATGTGGAAGCTTTTTATTTTTAGCAACTCTTGTTGTCATTGCTTCTATAGAACTCATAAATTTATTTGGATTCATCCCTAAACTTCTAAATGCTTCTCTGTATGGTATAATTTCTTCTGCTTCTTTTACCTTTTTATCTTTAAAGTACTCTTCTACTCTGTCTATACTTATATCTAAAAGATTATTTATTCTTTCAATTTCTTTAGTATTGTCTATTCCTTTTGCTACCACTACACCAAAACATACATTTTCTAATTTATCAAATACTTCTTTTTCTACTATGAATTTCATTTTGCCTTGTCCTCCTGTTATTTTACATTATTTTCTAAGTAAATTTTATCACTTTATGTCTTATAAATATACCCCTATTTTAGCAATTGTTTAATTTTTTTAAATTTTCCAATTAATACAATATTACCTCTTATTAAATATTTTATATATAGTAATTATAGATTAGGCTTTTAA
>NZ_JAGWCS010000265.1:0-1592 GCF_020657705.1 Clostridioides sp. ZZV15-6598
TAGATACAACTAAAGCAGAATTAGCAAGCAATATAGAAACTGCTAAAACAGAGTTAAATACAAAAATAGGGGATACAGCACAACTTAATACAACAGATAAAACAAATATAGTTAGTGCATTGAATGAAGTAAAAACTAGTGTAGATAGCATAGAAACAACAGCAGAGAAAACAAGTTATAATAATGCAACAAGTAATCTTACTGCTACAAATGTTCAGAATGCGATTGATGAAGTTGTTGCAAAGATAGAAAATTTTAATGAGATTAATATAAATACAATAAATAATATATTACCTATATAGAAAGGAGAATGTTGAAATGGCTAAGATTTATGATTTTGACTGTGTATACGGAGAACAAAAAGTTGTTTTGCCACCAGGAAAGTACTTACTCGAATGCTGGGGAGCAGCTGGTGGTGGGGGTAGTAAAATAACCGATGCTAACTTACGTTCTAAAGGAGGGTATTCTAAAGGTGAACTGACATTAAAAAAAGAGACAGCATTGTATGTTTACACTGGTAGGGGAGGTTCCAATTATTCTCCATTCAACGGTGGAGGAAAAGCAATGATGCACGAGGGAACTTCTGATGGTGGAACCGTATATTGTAATGGTGGTGGAGCAACAGATATAAGAATTGTTGGTGGAAATTGGGATAATGAGCAAAGTCTTTTATCTAGAATAATTGTAGCAGGTGGAGGTGGTAGAAATAATTTTGAAACAAAAGGTGGTGATGGTGGCGGAGATACTGGAGGTGACGGTTTTAAATCAGATAGCAAAGGAACTCAAACTAGCGGCGGCAAAGGCGGAGTGGGGTCGGATGGCTCTTTTGGAAAAGGTGGAAGTGCTATATCAACCAGTTCAGGAGAAAATTATGGAGGTGGAGGTGGTGGATGGTATGGAGGTGGAAGTGGTTATAATGCAGGTGGTGGTAGTGGTTATGTCTTTAAAAATGGTAGTTATAGACCTGTTGGATATATACCAAGTAAGGAATTTTGGCTAGAAAATTCTAGCACAATAACAGGTGGAGGCATTGCAGGAGGAGATGGAAAAGCTAAAATAACGCTATTACAAGGCTTACCTTTCCTTACTATTAATTCTTATACATCTCAACAAACTATTTTCACAGCAGGACATACAGAAGAAAATAAACTATCTAAAATTGAATGGTATCTTGATAATGTATTAAAAGAGACTATAACAACAGATTTATACTTAGAAAAAACTATTAATTATACACTTGAAGATAACGCACTTCACACACTTAAAATAATTGTGACAGATATTAATAACATGACTTGCGAGCAAGTTGTTACTATAAGCAAAAGTATAATGCCACTACCGATTAATGCTAACCTACAAGATATATCATCCAAGTTAACAGAGATTGCAGAAAGTTTTAAAAGTGGTAAAACAAGTATTATAAATACTTTAGCATTAAAGAATATAGAAGCAAGTTTAAATAATACACTGGTGGAGTTGTCAGAGAAAATTAAAACAAGTTTTGACAGTGGAGATGCTAATATTGAGGAGTTGCAAAATAGGATAACAGAATTAACTAATCAATTAAGTCAAAGAATTAAATATGCAACTGG
>NZ_JAGWCS010000266.1:0-1585 GCF_020657705.1 Clostridioides sp. ZZV15-6598
CCAGTTGCATATTTAATTCTTTGACTTAATTGATTAGTTAATTCTGTTATCCTATTTTGCAACTCCTCAATATTAGCGTCTCCACTGTCAAAACTTGTTTTAATTTTCTCTGATAACTCCACCAGTGTATTATTTAAACTTGCTTCTATGTTCTTTAATGCTAAAGTATTTATAATACTTGTTTTACCGCTTTTAAATGTATCTTTAATTTCTATCCATTTATTTGTAACTTCATCTGTTGTAGAACCACTTGGAAGTGGTGCAATTCCCTTGCTTATACTTGCAACCTTTTCTACTGTAGCATTGGCACTGTCTGTAACAACTATTTTAAGTGTGTGTAGTGCATTATCTTCTAATGTGTAGTTAATTGTTTTTTCTGTTGTTAAATCTGTTGTGATAGTTTCTTTTAATACATCATCTATAAAATATTCTATTTTAGTTAATAGTGTAGGGTCTGTGTGGTCAGCTTTAAATGTTGCTGTGGTTGAGTTATATGAGGATATAGTTAAAAATGGTAATGCTTGTAGTAATGTTATTTTAGCCTTACCATGACTTACATTAATATTATTGCCTCCAACAGTCATAGAAGTATTTTCTAACCAATACTCATTTGTAGGCGTATATCCAACAGGTTTATAACTATCTTTAGTTAATACATATCCACTTCCTCCACCTCCACTTGCGAAACTAGACCCATTCCCTGCTCCACCAAACCAACCTCCTCCACCTCCAAATTTTGGAGCATTAGTCATATCAGCTGATGACCTATTACCTTTTCCGAATGAACCACCAAGAACTCCAACTTGACCTCTTCCACCTTCGGTTTGTGTTGCTCCAGCAGTCCATCTGTTTTCGCTACCTTCACCATTGTTTCCTACTATACCTCCTCCATGACTACCAGTATATCCATAACCACTACCAGCCCCTGCTCCTCCTGCGACAATAATACGAGAAAGTAAACCTTGTTCATTATCCCAAGAACCACCAATAAGTCTTATATCTGTAGCTCCTCCTCCCGTACCAGTCATTCCTTTTCCTCCACCATTAAAATTGCCAGTATATTGACCAACGAAAATATGCAAGGTAGTTTCTTTTTTTAATGTAAGTTCTCCTTTTGAATAACCTCCAAAGCAACTATATGACTCATATGCACTATTTGTTAGTGAATTTGCTCCTGCACCCCAACATTCAAGTCTATACCTACCATTTGGTAATATAATACTTTGTTCTGCTCCTGTATAGCCAAAATTCCATTCAGTAGCCATTTTTATCACTCTCCTCTCTTAAATAGGTAACATATCATTTTGTATCTTTATATTTTCATTATTAAATCTTTCTATCTTTGCAACAACTTCATCAATCGCCCCTTGAACATTTGTAGCAGTAAGGTTGCTTGTTGTATTATTATAACTTGTTTTCTCTGCTGTTGTTTCTATGCTATCTACACTAGTTTTTACCTCATTTAATGCACCAACAAGATTTGTTTTATCTGTTGTAGTAAGTTGTGTTGTATCCCCTATTTTTGTATTTAACTCTGTTTTAGCAGTTTCTATATTGCTTGCTAATTCTGCTTTAGTTGTATCTA
>NZ_JAGWCS010000267.1:0-1556 GCF_020657705.1 Clostridioides sp. ZZV15-6598
AATTAACATAGGAAGGGTGGTAAGTATAAGTTTTACTAAATGAAATATATTATATAATGGTATTGGAATAATTAACAGATGATTTATCATGGAAATAAAAAAAAGAATTAATTAGTAAGTATTTTAGAATTAAAGAAATTGCCAAAAGAGAAAGATGGTATATAAGTATGTAATGGTAAAAGTTTTAATTATGTCAAAATAGTATATAACAAGGAAATGACTTTAAAATAAATTAAATATATTGGAGAGGTTGAAATGATAATAATTAGAAGCCAGGATAAAACTAATTTAATGAAAGTTAGTAAAATTGAAATAAATGATAATCAAATATATGTAACATTTGAAGATATGTCTAATATTAGGAAGATAGGAGATTACGAAAGTAAAGAGAGAGCAATACAAGTATTAGATAAGATACAAAATTTTATTGAGAATGGCACGGAATATGATTATATAACTGCCAATAAAGTTAGATGTAATGTAAATCGAATATTTCAAATGCCAATTAAATAAGGCTATTATATTAGGCTGTTCAGATTTAAAAATTATTTTAATAATTTTGTTGAAGGCGATTATAATTAAAAATTATTTTAAATATTATTTTTGCGACAATCAAACAGAAAAGTGAAGATAGGTATTATCGATAAGATAAAAAGTTATTTTTAAATATATTAAAAAATAAAATACCCTATTCTTAAGGTAATAAGGATGGGTATTTTATTTGTACATAAATATTGAAATAAAATGTAAAGCTAATAGATACATTAAATTATCTAATAAGTGATATAAAAATTATACAATAGAAATTCTCCTAAGACAGCTAACACTAAGTATATAATAGCTTCATTTTTAGGAAGGTTAATAGTTTTTCTATTTGTATCATCAGATTCAATAGCAATTTCATCTTGAACAGTTTGTTCATATCTGTTTTCAAAGATAATCTTTTTAGATATATAATTAAATAAATTATCTATACATATCCATATGAAATACCCCAAAATAGCACCTAGAGTATTCATCATCAAATCATCAATATCTGTAGTTCTATGATTGAATAATTGACAAATCTCAATTGCTAATGAAAAGCTTAGCCCAGTATATAATATACTAATAAAATTTCTAAATCTTTCCCAAATCAAAGGAAGTAAAAATCCTAAAGGCATAAACATGATGATGTTTAGAATGTAAGTTAAAGCACCACTTGAACTAAATGGAATTAAATTTATTTCATCTAGTCTAATAATTTCACCATATCTACCTATATCCCATATACTTCCAATACCTGCCTTACTAAGTGCTAAGTAAATATAAAATAAAAAAACATAGACCCATATTAGATGTGTTATTAAATTCCTCTTTTCTTTTAAATTTACTTTTCTTATAACAATTATTTGGTATATTAAACAAGGTAATATTGCACAAAATAACGGATAAAGTGTCCACATAATTGTAATTTATCTCCCTTCAAAATTTATATTTTTAACCTCATAAATACTATCTTTATTGTAATCTTTAAAAATAAACTTTTCTTTAATAAAACCTTAAAAATTTATTAA
>NZ_JAGWCS010000268.1:0-1531 GCF_020657705.1 Clostridioides sp. ZZV15-6598
ACCTTGGCAGTCTTTTCAGAATACCCCGCTTTTATTGCTGCTTCTGTAGCATTACCAGTCTTTATATAGTAATCACAAAATCTCTTTTGTTTTTCAGTTAATTTAGACACATCACCACCTCACTTTGTTTTAAATGCTCATATTTATATTTAAATTCATATTCCTTCTTTGTAAAAAAATAAAAGACTAAGCTTACCCGAACTTAGTCTTTTTAGGGAGATACATATTAGCAAGTTCTAGGAATCGAACCTAGAATAATGTACCAACACTTGCATGGTGAGTGAGGTTACCAAGCCCCACTCGATTTTTAGACTCTGAATTAAGATACAAAATTGTATGAGATTTTAATCTCAATTCATCTAATATTTTTTTAGTGTATCTGTAGATTAATTGAAATAGAAAAAAACTTAAGGATTGAACATAGTTAGAATTGAACTAACAGCATCCTCATGCCCTGCCTAGTCTGTTCATATAAGCTAGAGTAATCCCTTAACCCTAGCCTAATAAATATTTAGTTTTGAGAGGGAAATTCTTTATTTCCACAATACTATTATCTCATGTCTAAAACAAAAAAACCTGCACATTTTCAGCACTCAAAAGTAGCTATAGTTTTAATTTAGTTTGTAATCTAATAATTCAAAAAGTGGTTCTTGCTCTATTAATGCTTTCTTTCCAAATAATGCTATTGATATTGAACTTATTGCTTGACCAGCTCTTATACTTAGTTGTCTTTCTTCTAAATGTACTATATCAACTATTTCCTGCCACATTAAACCATCTATATACTTAAGTTCAATAATTTGTCTGTGTATAGGTTTTAAATTCCTTATAGCTAAATCTATTGTGGATTTAATTATTTCCGCTTCATATAGCTCTATTTCTTTTTCTGTTATTAAGTCTGATACATTAACAATAGCATCCTCAATCATGTTACTAGTTTTATTTGTTTTACCTGTTTTGACACTATCATAGCTTATACCTTTCATTAAATCACCAACTGAATTATCTTTCAGCATTTGTATTTCATTTTTTAGTTTTATTATATTTGTACTTAATTGTTTATAATTAGAAAGTTGTTTCTTAGTTGCATTAAAAAACTCTTTTTTAGTTTTAGACATACTCACACACTCCTATCAATTATGTTATAATAATATTTGTATATAAAAGTTTTATATTTTTGACAAGTAGGAGCGTGAAGTAATGCTCCTTTTTCTTTTTACTTCTTATTCTTTTTTGCTTCTCTTTTTTTCTTATTCAATTCTTTATACTCTAACCAACCATCTACACCATATTTTTTACTTTTAGAAACCCATGTTAATTTTTCGGGAAAGTTATAATCAAATATTTTTCTCTTTATCTCTCCTTGTTGAGTTCCGAACCCCTTCACATCTATATATTCAACCTCTCCATTCCATTTATATATGGCAAAATCAACTGTATATGTAATGGCTCTTTCAGAAACTCCGAACTTTTTAAATTTTGGTTGCAATTCAAATTTCTGTTGTAGTCCAAAATCTTTAATTTCTCCTTT
>NZ_JAGWCS010000269.1:0-1511 GCF_020657705.1 Clostridioides sp. ZZV15-6598
TAGTAATATGGTCTAATAGTCTCTACAAACTCACCTTAAATGAGTTTTCTATGAATAGAATGTTAACTTTTTTAATATATATTCTATTCTATCTATATGAATATATATTTTTTTGTTTATATTTTAAAGTTTTTTGGAGGTAAAAATGGTACCAAACACTAATAATGTACAACCAGATGGAAATAATTCATCATTAAGCTTTTTAGACAAGATGTTTAAATTCAGCGAACGTGGCTCTAACCTTAAGACAGAAATAATAGGTGGGGTTACTACATTCTTAACAATGGCATACATAGTTTTCGTAAATCCAGCAATATTATCTGAAGCTGGTATGGATAAAGCAGCACTTATAACAGTTACTATATTAGCTACAGCCATTGGTACACTGATATTTGCAATTTTAGGAAATGCACCATTTGCACTAGCACCTGGTATGGGTCTAAATGCATTCTTCACATATTCATTGGTTATAGGAGCAGGAATTCCATGGCAAACAGGTCTTGGAGTTGTATTCTTATCTGGATGTGTATTCTTCACACTTGCAGTAACAGGTCTTCGAAAGACAATTGCTGATGCAATTCCTCGAGAACTAGCAGTAGCATCTTCAGCAGGTATAGGTCTTTTCCTTGCTTTTGTTGGTTTAAAAAACATGGGGGTTATAATCGCAAACCCAGATACAATAGTTTCACTTGCAGATTTTACACCAACAGTTTTAATAGCTCTTTTTGCACTTATATTAATGGCAATATTAGAATACAAAAAAATTAGAGGTGGAATATTAATAAGTATAGTAGTAGCAACAGTAATATCTATTATATGTGGATTTGTAGAATTACCAACAGCAATAATCTCAACACCACCAAGTATAGCACCAATTGCTTTTAAATTAGATATTATAGGAGCACTAAAATTCTCATTAATTGGACCTATATTCTCTTTCATGTTTATAGACATGTTTGATTCATTAGCATTCCTTATTACTTGTTGCAAACAGATGGGTCTTGAAGATGAAAATGGAGAAATAAAAGACCTTGGAAAAATGTTATACGCAGATGTTTCTTCTACTTTAATAGGTTCGTTTTTAGGAACTAGTACAGTTACAACATTTGGAGAATCAGCTTCTGGTATAGCAGCAGGTGCAAGAACTGGACTTGCTTCTGTAGTAACAGCAGCATTATTCTTAGCTACACTTATATTTACACCATTACTTGGTATAGTTCCTACTTATGCTGCATCACCTGCACTTGTTATGGTTGGTGTATTCATGTTTGAAAGTATAAAACAAATTGATTTTGCTGATAGCAAAATAGCAGTCCCTGCTTTTGTTACAGTTTTATTGATGCCTCTAACTTATAGTATAAGTATTGGTTTATGCTTTGGATTTATTTCATATATAATAATGCATGTTGTAGCTAAAGAAACTGATAAAATTAGTATCACACTTTGGGTTATAGGTATACTTGCAGTTGTAAACTTAGTACTAAGTTAGTATTTTAATTTTGATATATCAA
>NZ_JAGWCS010000270.1:0-1482 GCF_020657705.1 Clostridioides sp. ZZV15-6598
TCTATCATCTTCCTGTTTATTATCCTTCATTTTATAATTATCTTGTCGTTTTATTTTATTCACTATATTTTGTTTTTCTTTCTTCAAATTAGTTAGGTTATCTTCTAGAGGTCTGGATATTACGTTAACTACTAATACAACGATTAATATTAGCAGTATTTTTATCATATTTTTTTCTCTCTTATTTAATTTCAAAATTAATCACCTGTCTAACTTTTTATTCTAAATTTATAATATTCTCCATCTCTTATAATGCTGTCTATATAGTAATATTTTATGTAATTTATTTTTCTTAGATTATCTAAAATATCTAGATTATCACATACTCCTTCCATCTCCATTTTATTTTTATCTATAGATATTTTAGTAATGTTATCTGTGCCAACTATTTCATATATTTTTTTAATTTCATCAAGTTTTATTTTGGAAAACTTTTCTTTTACTTCTTCTGGCTTTGATACAGTATATTTAGATTCATTTATGGATTTATTGTGACTTATATAATTTTCTAATTCATTTACAGATTTCATGTACATGAACATTTTTAATGAAACACATGTTAAAATTAAAATTATTGTTATCTTATAGACTTTATTATATTGCTTAGTTTCTTTAAATCCATTCGAAAAATTTATTGTTTTATAAGTTTTCATTTAAATAATCATTCCTATACTACTTATATAATTTATACTGGTATCCATTAAATCCTTATCAAAATTATTTTCCACCCTTATTTTATTTTTTAATTTCAATGGATTTACTTCAACAATTTTTTCTGTATCTTTAAGATACTCATCTATAAAACAATTATCTATACCATAATAATAAACATAGTTAAATCTACTTATTAATTTTTTTACTGAGTCATAGGATTTTATTTCTTTTGATAATAGATATGTTTCTTCTATTTTTTTATTTTTTGTTATGTTTATGATAAATTGATTCTTTTTACATTCTATAAACACTCCATCTTCTATAAAATTATCTACTAAATTTAGACTTATAAGTTTTTGTAGTATATCAAAATTTATGTTTATAGCTTTTGGATTCATATTTAGACTTTCTGAAATGATTTTAATTATGTTGATAATATTTTTAGGAAAAAGAATTACTTGTATATTTAACTTATCCTTACTAGAGTTTATAATTTTATATTTTATTGAATAGTTATTTATATTTATTGGAATATATTGTGTTATCTCAAATTCTATCATGTTTAATATATCTCTTTTTCTCTTAGTATTCAGTATCTCAATATTTCTAATAACTATATCTTGAGTTTGAATATTAAAGTGCAAATTTTTGTATGATTTTTTTATGTTATTTATTTCATCTTTTACTAATTTTACTACGTTTTCTACATATCTAGTTTTTTCAATCTCATCAATATCATTTTTAATATTAAAGCTAACTTCTTTTATAATAGATTTATCTATAAATATTTTTTTATAGTTTTTTCTTAAAAATACAACCCTTATATAA
>NZ_JAGWCS010000271.1:0-1369 GCF_020657705.1 Clostridioides sp. ZZV15-6598
ATCTAGTATACTTATAAATAAAAAATCTCCTTGATATGCCAACTATATCTACTAATTCTTATTGCTTTAGACCTTTTTTAATCCTAAATATTCTCAAATTGATTCCCACACTTTTCCCTTGCTTTTTTAATTTACATTCGTAAGCTTTATATTTTAATTATAATATTGATATATGTATACTATCAATAAAAATATATTATTTTTATGTTGTCATTTGTGTACTTTTAGGATATACCTTATACGAGGTGATAATATTGCAAATTTGAAAAAACTAAAAAAAGATAAGAAAACAAAATAACTAACACAGATTCAACTTGCTGAAATTAGTAGTGTCTCAAGAAATGCTCTAATAAATTATGAAAATTATAAAATAATCCCTAGCATAGATACCTTAGTAAAACTCGCTAAATCTCTGAACATTGAAAAGACTATGTTTTATTTTGATATTGAAAATGAAGTAATAACCAATGAAAATGTTTTATATTTTTTACAGTCTTTATTTCCAGAAGAATACTATTCTTTTGATGAATTTTTAAAGGCTATTTCAAGTCTTATAGAGAATGATGATATTATAATCACCTCAACTTTATTGCTAGGCGCTTGTTCTGATAAAGACCAATATTATAAACTTGATGAAAAACTAGAGTTAACAGAAGGGCAAGTTTATAATTGGATACTTTCAGATTGTATTTCTAATTATGAATTAGAATTATCATTACATCCTGATGAAATAAAATAAATTATTAAAAATTATATTCTTACAAAACAATCAATTGATGACCTACTGAATACTGGTCTTTCAGAAGAAAATGTAGAAACAATCTATGATTACTTTAGTGAACCAACAAATAACGGAAATAATATTCGATTAAAAAAATTAATATCTCAAAAAGAAAATATAACTATCAAAAACAAGGATTGTTTTAAATTAGTACAAGAAAATAATGAATTAAAAGAGAAAAATAAAAAACTTGAAAATACACTTTAACATACAATAGAAGAATGATAAGTGAATTTGTATATCAAATTCTTACAGAACTGTGCCTATTCCAAAAGATATTTTAAATAAATTGAGAGAACATAAAATAAGTCAAAATGCAGATATATTAAGAGCTGGAGAATTATATATGAATGATAATTATGTATTTTATAATGAATTAGGTATTCCTATAGATGATAAAAGACCTTTAATAAATTTAAAATCTATATTAAAAAGTTTAAATATAGAGCCTATAAAGTTTCATAGCCTTAGAAAAACTTATGCAACTAGACTTTTTGAGAATGATATTCCACCTAAAACTGTACAAGTTTTAATGGGTCATTATGATATATCAATAACTTTAAATATATATACTCAAGTTATGGAAGA
>NZ_JAGWCS010000272.1:0-1282 GCF_020657705.1 Clostridioides sp. ZZV15-6598
ATGTTTTATGTTTTCATATATTATATAAATTACAGATAGAATAATAAAATTAAATACAATTAAATTAGTATTATAGAACATTTTAGTATTTGTAAATATGTAAAATCGTAATGCTAAAAGTATTAAAATTAATATAAGCGTAAATTCAATCTTTAACTTAGAAAAGAAAGTGATAATGTTTTCTAAGAGTTTAACTTTCTTTTGGTTATTTTTTTTATATAATATAAGAAATAATATAGACAATAAACAACTTACTAATGTAATACCTTCACAAATAAATTTCAAATTTATTTTTGGTAAGGACAAAGGCGTACCAAAATAGTAGAAATAAGGTATAACCTCCTCGTTCTGGAAATAATTATACTCATTAATATCAATAAAGTTGTTATTTAAATCGTATATTGTTTCAAATAATGTAGAAAGTGATAGAAATAATAGTAATAATAAAATAAATTTTGCTCTTGAATCATTAATAATTAAGTTTTTCAATTTTGTAACCAATACCCCACACCACCTTTAAATATTTTGGTTCTTTTGAATTTACTTCAATCTTTTCTCTAATTCTTCTAATATGAACAGCAACAGTCCTTTCACAGCTATAAGCATCTTCATTCCAAACTTTTTCATAAATCTCATGAGAGGAGAATATTTTTCCTTTTCGTGATAGGAGAAGAGCAAGTATTTTATATTCAAGAGGTGTCATTTTAACTTCTTCACCATCTAAAGAAACTATTTTTGTATCTGTATTTAGTTCAAGACCTCCACTTTTTAAAATATAATTAGTATCGTTTGAGTTATTTGTATTGCTAAAGTCTCCTAAGTTTATATATCTTCTAAGTTGAGATTTTACTCGTGCAGTAAGTTCTAGTGGATTAAATGGTTTAGTTATGTAATCATCAGCACCCATATTAAGACCTATAATTTTGTCCATATCTTGTGATTTTGCAGATAGAAGAATTATAGGAATATTCTTTTTTTCTCTTATTTTGAGTGTAGTCTTAAGACCATCTAAATTAGGCATCATTACATCCATTATTATTAATTTAATATCATTTTCAATTAATATGTCCAAGGCTTCTAAGCCATCATATGCTTTTAAAACATTAAGATTATCAGGTCTTAAATAGAATTCTATAGCGTCTACTATTTCCCTATCATCATCTACGACCAATATATTTTGATTCACTTTATTATTCCCCCTCGAAATTTTATTTTTAATCAATTTTAATTTTATACTAAAAATTGGTTTCAGAAAACAGTAAGTATATAAACTGATTAGCTC
>NZ_JAGWCS010000273.1:0-1271 GCF_020657705.1 Clostridioides sp. ZZV15-6598
AGACTATTCTATAAGCATAAATAGCATAGGTGAGATAAATATATATTATGATTCAAGATATGAAAATAAGATACAGAGTGTAGTTGATGAGATTGAACAGTTATTCAAGTCTCAAGTTAAAAATTTTAGTATGTCAAAATTTAAGAATTGATAATTAGAAGGTGGCAACTAGAGTTAGTTACTGCCTTCTTTTTTATTTGTGTTGAAAAGAATGTCAATATATGTTAATTTGTATAATAAGCTGGAGATATATTATTAATGCTAGGAGATTAATTATGAAGAGAATGAAGTTAGTCTTAACAACAGTACTATCTTTTATTGTAATGTTTCTAATATTACATTCAACACCCACACTAGCACTAAAGACTCATGTATTTTTTAATGGATATTTCAAAGAAGCTATCACTACAGGAATAATTGATGATGAGTTACATAATAAAATAGACAAAGAAAAGTTATCGAAAGAAAATGCGAAATACTATACATTAACTAAACCTCCTTTGGATAAAGCTACAGAAAGCTATTTAAGAAATTATAAAGTCTCTAAGAAAGCTCCTTTATATTTTGCTGAGTATTATGGAGATTGTTAAGCTTTATAATACTTTTTAGAGTGTTCTCTCAAGATTATCTAGTTATATTAGACAAAGTAAAAGGTGGTAGGAAAATCCTATCACCTTCTTTTGATTATCAATTCTATCAGCATTTTATTATAAATAGTTTACATAGTTATATATTTCTTTCTAATTAAATAATAAGATACCAGTGTTATAATAGCTACTAATATTAATGCTGTCATTGCAGTATCTGAATTTTTTATTAATAAGCTAATTATTATGTATTCCAAGCCTATTAAATATTGATAAAATATTTCTAGTTTAACAACTTTTCCTCTATCTATATTTCCATACTTTAATTCTAATTTATCTAAATATTTTTTCTTGCAATAATTAGCTTTACGTTTAATTAAATATCTTATTGTAGTTACTATTATAACTGCTATTCCAATAAGTACAAGATAAAGATTACCAAAATCCATAGTAGATACCTCCTTTATAATATAATAACCAATTCATATATAATATATAATTTTCCTAATAAAAGTATATCAGCAACACACGTATAAAGCTATCTCTTATACCCATCTGACGCAGCCAACGAAGACTTAGGTGTAGCTGTCGATTATAGCCGTATCATGCAGAAAAAGATCTAATAACACAAACAATCGGACCACGCAGAGACGCAAAAGACAGACAACATAAAAACACACAAAA
>NZ_JAGWCS010000274.1:0-1262 GCF_020657705.1 Clostridioides sp. ZZV15-6598
TTATCAAAATATCTGGCTTTATGGTTTGTTTCTTGTTTTATAAATTAACCTACTGTTTAATTTTCAAAGTTCATTTTGCTCTCTTTCGAGTACAGTAATAATAATATCACCTTTTAAATAACAAGTCAATACATTTTTTTATGTTTTTTTTACGTTTTTTCTATTCTTTTGTAGAAAACAAATTTATCTTGTTACACTTTCATGTAGAATTAATACTTATTTTGTTTCTACTTTATTATCTATTAATTGTAAGTTATAACTTCTAATAACATCTATTAGTAGTTCTGCATATATACGATTCCCGCTTTTATCTTCAGCTGTACTATATCCAGCATCTTCTAATGCTTGTGCTTGACTAATATAGTCTTTTGCTTCAAACAATCCATTTTTTCTATATCTTTTATTATTCACTAAAAATAAACCATGGTCTTTTACAGAGTCTTCCAATGAACCATATGACCTAAAACTTGCTACAATTTTTTCATTATAATGTTCAGAAGTTGAAATTGCTACACTTTTTCCTTTCCATGCTTTATCTGCCTTTATACCAAATAAATTATTACTTTGCTTTGTAAGTTTAGAATTACCCCATCCTGATTCTAGTATTGCTTGTCCAATTGTTATAGATGGCAATATGCCATAATCGATATACTCTCTTATAGCTGAGTCTTCTAATTTCTTTATAAACTTAATTTTTTCATCACTATAGTTTAATTCTTTATTTCCAAGATATGTGTATTCTAAATCCTTAATATATTTTTTAGCTCTACTTTTTTGAGAAGTGTCAAATTTCAATTCATTCAATACTTTATTAAACTTTTTTACCTTGTATACTTTTTCTCCTTTATCATTTTTGTCTTCTACTATAAATTTTTCACCAACATTTAATGTATCTTTCTTTTTTATATTACTTAAATCTTCATCATATATTACCATGTCTATAGCAAGTAACTCCTTCCAGCTTAATTGAACTTTTCCACCCCCTGCTTCATCAGCTACATCCATATAATATTCAATTTTAGTAGTTTTTATATCTCTTACCTTATATAAGTCTTCAAAATATCTTGTTATGTTAAAAACGGCTATTATACTTGCTATTATAAATACAGTAATAAATATCTTCTTAAATATAAGCTTTAATCTTCTTATACTTTTATTTTTCCCTAAATTTTTTATACATTTTCTAGCCATATTATTCCCCCTTGCTAATTGTATTCCTTATCTTATCATAATTTTTATATTAAATGGTTATATTTTAATTC
>NZ_JAGWCS010000275.1:0-1238 GCF_020657705.1 Clostridioides sp. ZZV15-6598
CGTAGGAACTACGGGGATAGCCTGTGGAGAATTAGTAAGACATATTTTAGTATGCAAAATTCTATGAAGCAGGAACCTTGTGACTTTAGTCATGGGAGGTTCAGGAGATATTAAGTGCTAGAGACAATGGTGTTGATATTATGGTTGATACAGTACCAAGAAGTTCTGGACATTGTATGAAGAAAAAAAGAGTGCTTCAATTTATTATGGCAATATCATCTAGTTTGTTTGAATTAGGTATGGATGGTGTTATGGATGCTCTTAGGAATGAAGAAGGAAGAGCTTTGATATTAAAAGAGGCATTTATACTTGGAGATAGGGGAAGTATAATACTTCTAAATACCAATGATATTGATATGGAAAAGAAATCAATACGTGAAATAGCTATACAAAAAGGTATAGATGAGAATAAATTATTGCTAGATTTGCTTTTATATGGAGATGAAGAACTTATATTTTGCCTAGGAGGGATGTACAGGGGAGATTTTCCAGATAAACTACATGATAAAAAGATAATAAATAATCCATTTGTTATGGTTGGCTCAGATTGTTTGTTTAGTGTAGGTGGAGATATGTCATGGTTTGAGCTTCAAAGAAGAGGAGCATTTCCTATTTTCTTTGATATGTATAAAAAATCAGGAGTTAGACTAGAAGAAGTAGTAAGAAGGGTCACTTCATTGCCAGCTAACCAGTTTAAAATAAAGGATAGAGGTATACTTAAAGAGGGTAAAATGGCTGATATAGCAGTTATTGATATGGAAAACTACAGCTATCCTAGGTCTGAAGAGATTGACTTCTCAAATCCACAGTTATTAGCTAAAGGTGTTGAATACGTAATTGTAAATGGGAAAATTGCTTTAGAAGAAGGAAAAGTTACTAAAAATCAATGTGGTGAAGTATTAAAAAAGATAGCTTATTAAAAAGATAAAATCTTAAAAATAATAAAAATTTAGAAATTAAATAACTAGATAGTAAGAAAAAACGAAGTTTGAATATTATTTAAATAAAAATCATTCTTCGTTTTTTCTTATAATTAGGAATAAATATTAGTTTATATCAATAATAAAAAGCGTGTATAATAAGAAATATACAAAAAATAATTGACTTTTATAATAAAAAAATTAAGATTTTTATTTATTAAAATATGTAGAAAAATTGGGGAAATAAATGGTTACTACATTTAGATAAGTACTCTACTTACATTTAAAAACAAATAAGATACAATATTCCTATACAAG
>NZ_JAGWCS010000276.1:0-1232 GCF_020657705.1 Clostridioides sp. ZZV15-6598
CTTTTGAATATTTTTTTGATAAAATAAAAATAAATTTGTGCAATTTTATTTTTCTCCAATAACTAAAAGTAGTTTTTTGAATTAATATTTGCTGAGAAATATAAATCAGGAACGCTTTAAATAGTAGGTGATAGTATGAAAGGATTAGTTTTAGAAGGTGGAGGAACAAAAGGAGCTTATCAAATAGGCGCGTATAAAGCTTTAAGAGAACTTGGCATAGAATTCCAAGGAGTAACAGGAACATCAATTGGGGCTTTAAATGGAGCATATATAGTTCAAAATGATATTGAGGTAATGGAAGATATATGGCTAAACTATGATTATACTCATTTTATGAATATTGACAAAGAAAGCTATGAGAGATTTAAAAATGTAGATTTCACTACGAAAAATATCAATGCAGTTTTTGAACTTATAAATAAAGCTAGGAAAAATGAAGGTATAGATATAAGCCCATTAAGACACTTGATGGAAACTACATTAAATGAAGATGTAATAAGAAAATCAAAAAAAGACTTCGGACTTGTTACCGTTTGGTGGGACAAAAAAATTAATCCTCATCCATTGTATATAGAAGATATGCCACAAGGTAGATTGGTTGATTATTTAATCGCTAGTTCTAGTTTGCCTATTTTCCAAACAAATGTAATGGATGATAAATTGTATTTGGATGGAATGTTTTGTGATAATATGCCAATAGGTCTTTTAGAAGATAAAGGATATGACGATGTTGTTGTAATTAGGTTAATTGATGATTTTCTTGGAAAAATGAACCTAAATAAACATCAAAATATAAATATAAAAACCATAATACCATCAGAATATCTAGGTGGCTCTCTTAATAAAGATAGAGATAATGTGGAAAAAAATATTCGATTAGGGTATTTAGATACTATGAAAGCTTATGAAAGATGCGATGGTATTAAGTATTACTTTGATGTAGAATATAAGTATGATGAGGAGTATTGTTTTGATAGATTTAGAAGAATGAGCAATGAAACAATACAATGTATTTGTAACTTATTAAATATAAAAAGAGATGTTTCGCTTAGAACTGTTATGGAAAATGTAATACCAAAGCTTGGTGAGACACTTGGTTTACCCAAAAACTTTTCATATAAAGATTTATTTTACTGTGTATATGAGAAAAAACTTGAAGAAAATAGTATAAATAGGGTAAAATTATATGATTTTAACAAAGTTATAGATGTTGTAAACACAAATATTGATTC
>NZ_JAGWCS010000277.1:0-1221 GCF_020657705.1 Clostridioides sp. ZZV15-6598
CTCCTATAACATAAAGAGCAGCAACTAAAATTAGTAACTGCTCTGGTATGAAACTTATTAAATTATCCATATCTTATTTTCCTCCAATTCTATTTATGATTTCATCAATTCTATGATGTGCTTGTTTTGTACTTGCTTCTACTTTTACAACTCTTTCACTAATATCTAGAAAGCTAGCATTAAATTTCGCTACATCATGCTTTATATCTCTTACATTCTCACACAGAAAAGTTATTTGTTGTTCTAACTTTGTAGTTGTTTCTGTTTCATCTTGTATTTTTTTGTTTGAATTATTTCTGAATGCTAAATAGGATATTATAACTCCTGCTACTGCACATAATATATTTATACTTATTTCTTCCATACATCCTCCTTATTTTTTGCACAAAAAAGAACTTAGAAGTATCTAAGCCCTTTTTATTTAATTCTATTATTATATAAACATCTATACTTTTTTAATATCTTTATTAATCCCAATAAGTATTCACCATACGAATATTATAAGAATAGACATCAGACTTCTTTCTTCCAGGCGAATTTGTATATCCTCCTTGTATAACAACTCTCACAGAATCATCTTCATAATTTAAGCTAAGAGTTCCATCTCCATCATAAAATATTCGATAACTATTCAAATCTTTAGTATCAGTTTTAACATATTTGACACTTTTATGAACACCTGTACTCATATCTCCTGGTGTAGTATAGTGAATAAAAGTAGCATCAACATAGATACAAGTACTTCTACGAGTAAATGATGAGGATGGATGATACATCCGAAAATCAACTGTAAAAGTACTTGGTGCTCCTCTATTATTCACTTTTGCAATATAAGGGTCTGTCAGTTTATTGCTAACACTTTCAAGTTGAGTAGTCAATGTACTTATAGTATTCTTAAAACCTGTAATATAGTTAACATACTCTTGAAATGTTTGCTCTGATGTAGCAGGAGAGCCGATAGCAGTTGCAATTAACTCTTTTCCACTATCGGCACTTTGAAAAGCCAAATCTGCTCTATCTATACATTCTTTTAATGCCCCTTCTACATTTTCACTAGTAAATTTATTTTCTGTATCTTCTATAGTTACTTTGTTTGCTTCTAGTACAATATTATTAACCTTTTTTACTAAATCATTGAAATTCAATTTAATCCACCTCTTTCTTAATTTATGGTTTTATTGTACCTAATTTTAAAACCATAAATGTCTGCAAAGTGTAGGA
>NZ_JAGWCS010000278.1:0-1186 GCF_020657705.1 Clostridioides sp. ZZV15-6598
TCTAACTTCTAACTTCTAACTTCTAACTTCTAACTTCTAACTTCTAACTTCTAACTTCTAACTTCTAACTTCTAACTAATTTTAACACTCCCATAAAATATAATACCCACAAATTATAAATACTACTCAAAATACATACTCAAATAATATACTTCAATTATAAATATTCTTAAAATTTCTTAATATCTATGTAAAACTTTGATGATAAAGTAGCCAATTTTCCAAAAAAAATGTAATATAGAGTTATATCTTATAATATTTTAGAGATAAATTTTAATATAGTAGGGAGAAATTTGTATGGATTTAAGCAAAAAAGTAAAAATTTTAGAGAATACATCAGATGGTAGAAGTGAATTTGAGATATTAGAATTTGAAAAACTTGAAGGAGCTTCTAGCCCAATGATGGCAATGGGATTATATTTTGCTAGAGAAGCTGGTTTGAAGGCTAGACAAATTAAGATAAAATTAAATAACTCATCAATAAAAACAGAAGCTGGTGCGTTGTACTATTATAAAGGAAAGATATCTTCTGAAACTAAAATTGGCGGCGTTGGAGGTCTTTTCAAAAAAGGAATATCAGGGGCACTTACTAATGAGTCAATGATGAAACCTACATATAAGGGTACTGGCGAAGTTTACTTAGAACCTTCTTTTAGACATTATTTATTTATGAGCCTTGATAATGATTCTATAATCGTCGATAAAGGTCTATTTTATTGTTGCTCTGATACTATAGAAGTAAAGGCCTTTACTCAAAAGAACTTCTCTTCTGCTTTACTTGGTGGCGAAGGTTTCTTCCAAATAGAGTTAAGTGGTACTGGTGTAGTTGTTCTAGAATGTGTTGTACCTCAAAGTGAAATTGTAGAATACGAATTGAGCAATGGAGAAGAATTAAAAGTAGATGGTAACTTTGCAATAGCAAGAACATCTGGAGTTAATTTTTCTGTTACAAAATCAGATAAATCTTTAATTGGTTCTGCTTTAAATGGTGAAGGTTTCTTAAATACATTTACTGGGAATGGTACAGTTTGGTTAGCTCCTACTCAAGTAATGTACGAAAAACTAAGTTTTGGAACAATGCCTACTAATGATAATATGAATAATAAGGTTTCTAGGCAAAAATAGAAATTTTATGAAAATTTTATAAAACTATTCATGTAAAGTCAATATAAAATATACTTTTGAC
>NZ_JAGWCS010000279.1:0-1174 GCF_020657705.1 Clostridioides sp. ZZV15-6598
ATTTATAACATGAAGTGTTATAAATATATAACTTTTAAGGAGTGATTTTATATGTCTAAATCGGAAACTGGTGTAAGATCAAAGCTCATCTTGGAATTACTTGTAATAACTTATTTTTTTATAGCTGTATTAGCGACTAAGTATATTTTTAAAGGTCCAAGTACTGTATCTCTTCCAGGATTGAGTTGGTTAATAGTTTTTGGATGTTATTCAATCTATAATAAAAAATATAATGATTTAGTTGATGAATCATCTAAATTTATACTATCAAAGGTTAATCAAATTGCAATAAAAATAATGATATATTCTATAGTTATAATAGCTATTTTTTTTGCAACTCCTTATACAAATAATATAAATATATCAAACTTGGATACAGGTATAATTCTCATTGCAGTTTTATTTATACAGTCTTTATCTAAATTAATTTTGTATATATACTTTGATAAAAGGGGGATATGTAACTAAGTGGCAATATTGATGAAAACAAAAATTAAAGAATATAGAGAAAAATTACTTATGACGCAAAATGAACTTGCTAAATCAGTTGGGGTAAGACGTGAGACTATTGTACACTTAGAAAATGGAAAATATAATCCTTCTTTAAAGCTAGCGATGGATATTGCCAAAGTATTTGATACCACAGTAGAAAATTTGTTTGAATTTATTGAAGAAGAATAGTGGATAGATTATAATTGTTTTAAGATAAGAAGAGTATTGTAAATGATAAAAATTAGTGAATAGAGAGTTAATTAATAAATATTAGATAAATATTTAAAGTTTAGGTGTGAAGAGGAGGTATAGTTTTATGGAAGCAAATAAAACATTATTATAAATATTATATAAAAAAATCATATTAGAATTTTCTAAACAAACAGGTAAGAGCTTGGAAGAAAGTATGAATTATTTATATACTTCTGAAACATATAAACTTATAAGTGAGGGTGTATCAGATATGCACTGTAAGGGTCATATATACTTAGCTCAAGAATTAAGTCTATCCAAGATAAACAGTTAAAAACTAGATAAGAATAAGGGTACAAGATAATATAAAATTAATTTGTATCCTTATTTTGATTTTATAATTAACTATATGAAATCATAGTATTTTATGTATTTGATTTTTACAATGAAAATATTTTATCTAATTTTTCTATAGCTTCAACTTTCTTAT
>NZ_JAGWCS010000280.1:0-1170 GCF_020657705.1 Clostridioides sp. ZZV15-6598
AGCTTAAAATCTGAAAATATGGTACAATTAGTATATAGTAGATAGTTTTGATGATGTAAATTCAGTTGTCAAAACTATTTTTTGTTAAGGATGGTGAGGTTTTGTGTTTAAGATTGATGATTATATAATGTACGGAATGACGGGTGTTTGTAAAGTTTTGGACATAACAAACGAAAAAATTACAAATGGTGTACAAAAAGAATATTATGTGTTGAGTCCACTTTATTCTAATAATACAATAATAAAAATACCTGTTGATAATAAGAAAGTTCCAATGAGAAAGATACTTTCTGAAGTTACTGTGGCTTCGCTAATAAATGATATACCTAATATGGATACATCCTGGATAGATAATGAAAAAATGAGAAGTGAGCAATTTAAAATGATGCTTAGAAGTGGTAAGTGTGAAGAGTTACTTAAATTAATAAGAAGTATATACTGTAATAAAGAACATATAAAATCTCTTGGTAAAAAATCACATCAAGCAGATGATAATATGATGAAAGAAGCAGAAAGATTATTAAATGAAGAGTTTGCAACTGTTTTGAATATTTCTCCTGATGAAGTTACCTCATATATATCAAGTCATATACCTCAATAAAGTATTTTTTATATTATCTCCTGCTTAAAAAGTATAGCATAGTTAAAAATATAAAGAAAAATAAAATAATATTTAAATATAATTTTATGATGAGTGACTATGAATATTTTATTGCTATTTTTAATTATTTCAGAATATTATTTATTCACATTGCTTTTATTAAAAACTGAATATATAATAATATTATAGAAATTGTTAAAGTGATGTTTGCAATATACAATTTTTAGAAATTTTAATTATTATTGAAGATACTTTTTAATCAAGGGGATGATTGAATGGTAAGTTTAATTATGACGATTGTTGGAATTGTCTTTATAGTATTTGGTGTAATGTTTACAATTGCTGAGGTAAAAGGAGATTTTCCTTTATTTTATGGATTTGGGCAAGATGCTATAGGGAAGAATGCTATTGGTATTATTGTTGTAGGAATAGCATTAATCTTCTTTAGAAATGGTATATCACAAACTAATTCTATAATCAGCTATGGTATATTTTTACTAATAGAACTTATAGTTATAGTTTTATACTTCTTATTGAGAAGTAAGCTTAATAAGCAGGCTAGAAATCTG
>NZ_JAGWCS010000281.1:0-1120 GCF_020657705.1 Clostridioides sp. ZZV15-6598
CTTTAGTTCATTACATTCTAATTGGTCCTTTAGATTTCTTACATGTACCTTATAGTCTAAATACTCTAAACCAAATTTATTCGTAACATGTTTTAATACATTTTCAACATTTATATTATTCAATCCTATTTCAACTACTTCTCCTATAATAGAGCCCTCTTTTTTTATTGTTCTTATTATTAAATATCCTATTATGTTACTATTTTCTTTTATAAATACTTTCTTATAATCAATTGGCCCCCAAGCAATAGTAGCTGCATGTAATAATTTTTTAAATTCATCTCTTGTTCTTATAAATCTAGTACTATTTTGATTATATAATTCAATCATTTTATTTAAATCAGTATCTTTTTCAAAATTAGTTTCATCGAATTCAACTATTTCATATGGTATTTCAATATTTTCCGGCTTTATTGTATATTTATAGAAACTCTTCACTACACTACAATTTCTTCTACTATATAAACTTCTTGTCCCTGAAATAATTAAAACATCTACACCATCAGAAAACATTTTTTCTTCTGCTTTATCTAGTATTTTAGATGAATATCCCTTCTTCTCATAATCTGGATGTGTGCATACTCCACCTATAGCTGCAACCTTTAGTTTATTTCCTTGAATAGATACATCTTGTACCAAATAGTTTACATCTGAAACTACTTTTTCATTTTCTGATATTATAATCATATTTTCTATGTTATCTTTATTCAATAAAAGTGGAAACTCTTCCACCATAGTTGGCTTATAGTTTCTTGATATTCTAAACACATAGTTTATTAATCCTGTTACTTTATCAAACTCTTCCACTTTTGCACTTCTTGGTTTTATTTCCATCTATATTCCTCCTGATATTATTTAAAATATTTTAATAGTATTATTTTCATCAAAATATTTATTATCACATTTTTAAATTTATTACTACATTTCTAATTATATCTTTTTTCTTCATGATTTTTAATTGTTTTTCAACAAACTTCTATAAAAAATATATATAATTTCCAGTTATACTTATAAAATGACCACTTATGTATAATATATTGAAATATTTCCTATATATTTATATGATTAAACTCTATAGGTCAATTGAAACAACCATTTTATTGAGAAGGTTATATTTTTT
>NZ_JAGWCS010000282.1:0-1101 GCF_020657705.1 Clostridioides sp. ZZV15-6598
ACTTATAATAATACTATTATAAGTAGTCCTGTGATTGAATTTACATATTAATTTAAGTATAACATAAAATGAGTCAAAAGTCAATAGAAAAATGAAAAAGGAGAATTTAAAAATGATATCACCTATTATTTTGAGTTCTATGCATCAAAATTTAAAGGAAATAGAAAGAAATGAATTGCTTGAAACTAATAAAGAATCTAAGTATTATGGTCTAGTACTTTCCGAAGCGGATGTAAAAGATATAATAACTTCAAGAAATGATACTTTAAAGGGATATGGAAGAATAGAATTGGATATAAAAGTTACAAAGCAATTAATAGAAAACATATATACATCACAATTTACAAATATGGATGATTATTTAGAGACTATTAATGATATGCAAGAAATATTTTATTACTTAAAAAATGAAACAGATGATAAAATTTGTGATGATGAAATTATAGAGATACTAGATGAGCTTTATGAAAAATTTACAGGAAATATGGATAATGTAAGGGGAGAAGCTGAAGAATTTGCAAAAAAGTTTAAATTTGGAGAAGTTTAATCTAATGAGAGGGGAAACTTGCTATGTCAAATAATAATCTAACTAACATCAATATAAATGAAAATAATCTAATAAAAAACCAATATGCAATATCTCTACTTAAAGAATGTATGGATTGTAAAGTAATAAATGAGAGGGAAGTATATAACATACAACAGGAAATATCTTTAATACTTATAGATTTGATTAAAAAATATACAAATGGTCAAAGTACATCAGTAAAGACTGAAGTTGCTGAAAAGTTATTGCTTTCAATATGGTATGTTATTGATGCATATGTAAATAAACTTGAAAATATAGAAAAAAGAGTTGTAGAATTAACAGCTAAAAATATTAAGAATATATATTTAGAAGGAATTAAAATATTGGAATGTGATTTACTTGAGTTAGAAAAATTTTATGAACTAATGAAAAGTAGAAAATTAGATACTAACTCAATAGCATATAATGATACTTTAATGGAATTCTCTGGTTTCTTTAAAAACTATAATATAAAATTTGAAGCCTATGATATTCCAGTGAGTATAGATTATCCATTGGCATTAGATGATATG
>NZ_JAGWCS010000283.1:0-1098 GCF_020657705.1 Clostridioides sp. ZZV15-6598
GAGTGAAAATTGTGATAATGCGGGAGGGTTTAAGAATGAGAAAAGAGGACTTAGATAAAAGAATATGTGATATAGAGATTGAGTTTCCTAATATACAAACATATAGAGAGTTCATTGTTGAAGCGGAAGAAGAAATAGGAACGGGTTCAGCAGACTTAGACAATATGACAGATGAGGAATTGACTGTGTATTTAGATTTTTTAGATGAATTATTGTTGAAATAAAGAAGGGAGAGGAATAATGAGTGAACTAATACAGTGCGATTTCTGCAAGAAAATGATTAATGTTGAGAAACAAAAATATTTTATTAATAAAGAGCAGGGTAACACAAGCTTACTTAGATATATAGATATACGTGTTTGTGAAGACTGTTGGAATCTTGGAATAAAAAACTATTATAAAAATAAAGAAGGTGTTAAGAATGACTAACTTTGAAATGATAAAAAGTTTGGATGAGGATGGAATGGCTGTTCTTATTGGAAGTGCTGATTGTATTTGCGAGTATTGTGCTTATGAAATTGAGACTTGCGTCTATAGTTGTATTGAAGGAAGCAAAAAATGGCTTGAAAGTGAGGTGGATTATATGAAAGTTAAACAGTTTGATGGACATAGTTTAGAAAGAGATTTAAATGAATGGTTAGAAAGTAATGAAAATAGTGTAGATGTAATAGATATAAAATATTCTGTTGCAAGTTTTACTGAATGTCAGAAATATGATAGTGAATATTTTGGTTGTGCATTAGTAATATACAAAACTAAAAATGATACTTTTAACAGGAGATAATAAGGAACAATGAAATAAGTAAAAAAATAAAGTGATTAGAACGTTATTATATAAGAAATATCTAACTAAAACAGTTTAGAGAGTTGCAAAATGTCTTTTAATATAAATTATTGTTGAAGGGTTTTGTGAGTCTCAAAAACGAAAATAAGAGGGAATTAAATTGCAAAAATATAAAATTAAATTTGAGGAAAAAGTTACTTTAGAACATGAGGTTATAGTTGAAATACCAGAAGAAACAAATATAAAAGATATTTGTGATTGTATAGAACATAAATGTCAAAGAGTATATGATATATCAGACTATATAAGAGAAT
>NZ_JAGWCS010000284.1:0-1062 GCF_020657705.1 Clostridioides sp. ZZV15-6598
GGTTGTATAGTTAAAAAAATATATAAATGTGTCAAAAAATAAGTTTATATATCAAAAATAATTGTTATAAGTAATTTAATCGACAATTTAAATTTATATCAAAATTTAAATATAAAGCTAGCTAGATACAGTTTGTAAATTGAAATAAAGTAAACTAAATGATATTTTAGATTTGGAGGTGATATTATGTTTAGGGTAGTTATATGTGATGACGAAAAAATACAAAGAAGCATACTAAAAGAGTTTGCAGAAAAACTGTTGTCTGAAAGGTGTCTAAATTATCAAATATTGGAATTTTCATGTGGAGAAGATTTACTCTCCAAATACCCAGAAAAAATTGACATTATATTTTTAGATATCCAAATGAAAGATATTAATGGAATCGAGGTGGCTAAAAAAATAAGAAAATTTGATGAAAAGGTAGAGATTATATTTACAACAGCTTTTTCAGAGTATGCCCCACAAGGTTATGAAGTTCGTGCTTATAGGTATTTAGTAAAACCTATAGACTATAGTAATTTCGCAATGGGTGTAAATCTTTGTATTGATAACCTTCAAAGAAAGAAGGAACGTTATATAGTTTTGTACAACAAAAAAGGATTTAATAGAATACTGATAGATTCTATTTTGTATGTTGAAACTGTAAAGAGAGATTTAGTTGTACATACATCAGGTAGAGATTATAAAGCTAATATGAGTATGAAACAAGCAGAAAAGTTATTGTGTGAAAATGGCTTTTTTAGATGTCATACAAGTTTCATTGTTAATTTGAGAAGAATAGAAGATATTGGAGACAATATGATTACTATTAATGAAAAATTTATACCTATTAGTAAGTACAGACTCAAAGATTTAAAAGCAACATTAACAAGCTTGTTATGTGATATAATGTATTAATTTTAAAAAAGGTAAAGAAATATGGTAAAAAATATTTAATGTCATCACAAAGCTATTGATTCAAAGCTGTCTTAATGTAGAAGAAATTTTCTATATTAAGACAGTCTTTATTATGTAAAATGGTAATTTAGAAGTTATCAATAGCTGTAGGTGCAATATCCATAT
>NZ_JAGWCS010000285.1:0-1055 GCF_020657705.1 Clostridioides sp. ZZV15-6598
ATGACTTTTAAAGAGTTAGTTAATAAAGTTAGAAATCTTGTTTTAGAAGCAAAGAATGTAACTATAGAAGATACAGAGAATAAATTTACAAGTGAAAATGTAGAAGGAGCATTAAAAGAATGTATAGACAGAGCAGATGAGGCTTTTCAAGAAGCCGATAGTGGCAAAGTACTTTTATCAACTGCTATCGGCTCCCCTGCTACATCAGAACAAGCATTTCAAGAATATGCTGATTATATAACAGAATTTAAAGGCACTATAGGTAATTTAAATAGTAAAATATCTAATTTAACTACTAACCCATATGTAGGGAAAAAAACTACTGGTTTTACTTATAATAAAACTGAAAATGGTTTTTATACTCCTACAGTTGATATTTCTTTTACTTATCCAACACCTTTTACTAATGTTAGTCATGTTTATATAGATTTTGACCTTGTTTATAAACGTTACCCAACAGCAGGGAATACTTCAAACGCTGAAAATATTCCTATTAAATATAGATATTTCCCTAATCCATTTGTAAATGTTTATAATTATGTAATATATTCATATGGAAGTGCTAAATTAGATGTTGTTATGTCTAGTAGTGAAGTTAGAATTAAGTTATATGCAGGTTTTAATCAATACAATGCTATAATGAGCGGAGTTTACAATTATAATATTAGTTGTATTTTTATTGGAAAAGAATAAAATGAAAGGCTTAGATAACCTCTAAGTCTTATTTTAATGCAAATAAGGAGGTTTTCATGAATGAAGAACTTTTCAAAGAGAATTTGAAACGACATGAGGCAACAATAAATAAACATAATGATGAAATAGACGAATTAAGAGTAGCAAATATAGAGTCTAAAGCAGAGTTAAAGGCATTGTGCGAGAATTTAAACTCGCTTACAAGTATGTTAAAGTGGCTAATTGGAACAATGATAACAACACTTGTAGGATTCTTTATATTTGCCATACAGAGAGGAATATTTTAATTAGGAGGATAAGAGATGGATAATTTAATAAGTTTCATACCAGAGCAGTTACTAATTTTAGTTGCTGCTCTTTAT
>NZ_JAGWCS010000286.1:0-1033 GCF_020657705.1 Clostridioides sp. ZZV15-6598
CCTGGTAGTTCAGTTGGTTAGAATGCCAGCCTGTCACGCTGGAGGTCGAGGGTTCGAACCCCTTCCAGGTCGCCAAATTAAATATGCGGGAATAGTTCAGTGGTAGAGCGCAACCTTGCCAAGGTTGAAGTCGCGAGTTCGAATCTCGTTTCCCGCTCCATAATAACTTGGGTGCATAGCTCAGCTGGATAGAGCAACGCCCTTCTAAGGCGTGTGTCCGGGGTTCGAATCCCTGTGCGCTCATTAAGAAAAGTTTACTATATTTATAGTAAACTTTTATATTGTTTAAAAAGACACAGGATACATACATATCACCTGTGTCTTTTTCTTTATAAATATCAAATTATATAAGAGTTACATTATATTCATTAATATTGTAATCATATTAATGGTAATGTATAATAGTCTACAAGAAGTTTATAGAAAGATTTATTGCATAGACTTAATTATTAGTAAATAGGCTCATATACATTATACTGTATACTTTATAGTACTAAAACATTAGAATACTATTTAAATTTATAAATTAATTTCTTATACTGAAAAAGAATGATGAAATGTATTATGAAAGACTAGATATTCTAAATACTTGATAATATGGTATTTGTAGATTGTATTAAACGAATTGTTGTACTTATAAGTAATCTATGTATGACTTTGAAAATAGATAAACTGTTTTAATTATTTTTATTATAAAAGATAAGTCCTAGAAAAGATACATAAGTAAGATATTAATAGAAGTTGATATAAATTATTTATAAGGTAAATTATTGGTGCAAGATAAAAATAATATTACCAATATAATATTAATGAAAATAATGTTACAATTTTATATAATTAATAAATAGATTATTAAATCTATTGTAGGAAACATATACTGAAAGATAATATGTATTTTGAAATAGATTTTTATAGTATAAAATTGCATCAAGGCGCGAGTACTATTTTGTATTCGCGCCTTGATGATTTGAATTATTTAAACTAGATTTAACTTTAATAAAAAATATATATTTAATGAGCAATATTTTTAATG
>NZ_JAGWCS010000287.1:0-989 GCF_020657705.1 Clostridioides sp. ZZV15-6598
TCTTTCTGACTTTTCTTTATAATTTTATCTAGTTCATTCTCTGAATATTGAGTAAATGTTTGTTCAAAATTAGCAAACTTATTTTTACTCAACTTATTATTAGGTCCTTTTGTTCTTTTCTTATTTTCTTGTTCTAATCTATATGATTCCAGTTGCTCGTATGTAGTAATATTTGCATCCTTCCATTTTTTAAGGATACCTTTTAAGTATGCTAGATTCATATTCATCTTTTCAGCACATATCTCTATAGCTCTTTTAAATACTCTTACATCTACCTCACTAGAAATCTCAACTAACCATTCAGCTGTAACAGGATATATTACTCCTATATTTTCTTCATATAGTTTCTTAAATTCTTTTAAATATTTATCCACAGGGTGCTTTCCTATATACATACTGTTAATACTGTTACTTATAATACTGTTACTTATAGTGTCCATATTTTCCGTGTCCGGCTGAGTCGTGTCCGGAAAAGTAGGACATGGTTCCATGTCTACATTTTTAGGATATGGTTCCGTGTCTTGTTTTTTAGGACATGGTTTTTTCTTCTTTTTATCGTCTTTTAAACCTCTCTTAGAAATACATTCCTCTATATAAGTTCTATCAAATACAATTTCATATATATTGTTTTGCATCTTACCTTGTTTAGATTTATTTTTATGAATTCTTATATATCCACTAATCTCTAACTCTCTTTTATATTTTGTAAATGTATCTTTTGATATATCTAACTCATAACAAATTAAATCTCTAGATGGGAAACATGTACCGCTAGTACCTGTAAAGCTAGCTAGATATGAATACAGCATTCTAGCACCAACAGTTAACCATCTATCTCTAGTAACTAGTTTAGGTATTAACCCATACCCATCACTTAATATGTTTAACTTTTCTATAACTAACTTATCTCCATTCAAGATGACTCACCTACTTAATCAACATTTACGGCTTCTTCCACACTAGCTTGACCATCTATATTCTCTATGTCT
>NZ_JAGWCS010000288.1:0-986 GCF_020657705.1 Clostridioides sp. ZZV15-6598
TCTGTATCTTATTTTCATATCTTGAATCATAATATATATTTATCTCACCTATGCTATTTATGCTTATAGAATAGTCTTTTCTTTCTATTATACATATGCTTCCACAATCTGATAAACTATTATTGTATATTGATTTTAACTGCCTTTTTATTTTGAGAAAATCTATTTTGGGGTAAATATTGTTTGGATAAAAACTTTTCTCTTGTATTAACATGTTATCTACCTCTTATCATTTTATTTATTTATAAAATCTAATGCTTTATAAAGAGTATCAAATCTATCATTACCTTTTATCATTGTATATTTTTCTTTAGTAACAGAACTTATCTTATTACATGCTCCACCACCAACAATATAAAGATTTTGCGTCTGACCTGGTACATAATCTTTTATATCACATACTCTACATTCATTTTCTTTGTAATTCCAACTAATTATCTGCGCTAGTACTTTGTCAACTTCTCCATCATAGACTATTGTGTATTTTATCATCTTATTCACTCCCCCACCATTTTTTACTTTATCTTTAAATCTACCCATAATTTTGGGCTATCAAGCATCTTACGAGGACAATATTTTCTCTTAGCATCATAATGTCTTATTACTTTATCTGCACTAATATTTAAATCTTTCATTAGTTTTCTAGTTAAGTCTATTGCATTTTCTCTTGCTTTTGTATAGTTGCCATCACGATTTACACATATTTCTATATTAATACTATTATAGTTTGTAACTCCTGCAACCAATGCAGTTCCATAACTTTTGCCAACTGCCCAAGCACCATCCTTGTGGTCTAGTGTTTGATATATGACCTTATCATCAACATAGTAATGCACGCTTGCTTCTAAGTTACCATTATTAAGTGCTTGTGCATGTCTTTTGGCATCTGCTCCCTTGTCCTCGTTATCTGTTTCATGAATGACAATAAACTTTGCATTATTCTTGCTTGGATAACATTTTTTCTTTGTTAACATCTTTATTATATC
>NZ_JAGWCS010000289.1:0-978 GCF_020657705.1 Clostridioides sp. ZZV15-6598
ATATTGGACGAGTGTAAAAGTCCATAGGACCTTTCACCAAATCTTTATTATTTCTATAATATACAGAGTTGTATATATTTGTAGATTTTATATCATAACTTATAAGTGTTTTAAAAATCGCATCATCTAATGAAAATGATATATTTGAAAATTTATTTATTATTTCTATGTTAGATTTATTTTTTATCTCTTTTAGAATTTCTCTACCTTTGTCATTGAAAGCAAGTATTCTTATATAAGGAACAATGTCTATATCTTTTACAAGGTGAATATCGCTCTTTCTTATGCCTAACAATATATTATTTAAAGTTCTCTTGATTTTAGTTAAAGTATATCGCTTAGATTTAATTGATAATTGCAATTCGTATAAAGAGTTAGATGTAAAAATATCTTTGTAAATTTTATTTTCTATACCTTCATTTACTTCAAAATAATCCTTTAAATTGGATACGTCTCTAAGTATGATTGTTTTTAATGTCTCAAAAAATAATTCATCAAACATAGGAAAAAATTTACTATCTATTTTTTCATTTAATATATTATAAGTTTTTTCTGGAATAACTCTTTTTAATTGAGAGATATTACAATTTTCTTTAAGTGAAGTTCTTATAGCAGTAGCAGAGCAAATACTATTATCAATTTCTTTAGAGTTGTATTCTGACTGAACTCTGGAAATAGTAAATGGCTTTATATTACTGTTTAAATTAATAAGATTTTTTATATATTCTATACCAAGTATATTATTTGATGAATTTAATATTTTTAATAATTGTTCTTTTGTAGTTTTTTGAACTAAGTTGTTGTTTTCATATTGGTGTATATAATCGAAAAGTGAATTAGCTCTAGCTACTGGAAATAACATACCATCATCTAAATATTTTTTTAAAAGCAATTTAAATTCCTTTGGCTCATTTGCTAAAATTTCTGCAATACTGTAAAGAATATCTGTGTTTCCCTCTTCACTACCAAAACATACAG
>NZ_JAGWCS010000290.1:0-969 GCF_020657705.1 Clostridioides sp. ZZV15-6598
TTCCATTTAGGCTAGTTATTTTTACTACATCACCAGTATGAGGAGAATGAATAAACTCATTATTTCCAATATACATACCAACATGATTTATCTTACCTTTAGGTCCATTACTAGAAAAAAACACCAAGTCTCCTCGTTGTAAATTGCTTTTATCTACTCCTTTACCTGCATTTCCTTGCGATGACGATACTCTTGGAATTGTAATTCCTAAAGCATTTTTATAGCACCATTGAGTAAATCCAGAACAATCAAAATTATTAGGTCCTGTAGCTCCATATACATATTTACAACCTAATTTACTTTTTGCTAGATTAATTAATTTATCTGTTTTAGAGCTATTATTTGTACTACTACTTTGATTATTACCTTGAATTTGATAAGTTTCTTCTTCATCTCCATTTATAATTATATACCCATTTCTTTTACCAAACCTATTGCACTCACTTGCTGTAGACATTAATATATCTATATCATAAACTCCTGAGGAAGATATATTAATAGCACTTCCGTTATCTCTAACTGTATAGGTTTTTCCATCTATAGATGAACCTGGTAATATAACTTTAATCTTATCATTTAGTTTTATAAATGGATGGTCCTTTAAAAACTTTTCACTATACCAACTTTTATAATATTTCTTCACATCCATAGGAGCTGCACAAGTTTGATTTTTAGGCACTAATTTTTTACCAGTACAATCTTTATCTCCACCTTCTATACCAGGTCCAGGATAATATGCTGTAAATAATGCTGGTACTTTTCTTCCTGTATTTTTTTTCGTAGTACTTTGTGCAGGACCATTTTTCTTTTCATCTTTATTGTTAGTATTTCCACTACTATACGAGCTTGAAGAATAAGAAGCAAATTCATCTCCATCAACTAAAGTTAAATCCATGAAATGTGAATTATTTTCAAAGGTATGCTTTACTTTCTCAACTAACATATAATTTTGTAAATCAATATCTCCTA
>NZ_JAGWCS010000291.1:0-915 GCF_020657705.1 Clostridioides sp. ZZV15-6598
GTGTAATATATTGAGATATAAAAAATATTTAGGAGGTTATTATATGTTTAAAAGAGATTCTGTTATTAAAAAAGTATTTTCAAATAAGAGCAAAGAAGGTAGTTGCTGTTCATTTGAAATTGAAGAAATAAAAGAGTGTTATAATGATGAATACTATTGCAATGAAGATGATAAAACTAAAAAAAATAAAGAAAAAAATAACAAATGAATATTGATAATCTATTTTTATACAACATATCAAAAAAAATTGATGTATTGTAGTAATTTTATTATTTTTTAGAATAGAAAGGTGAATACATGATAGAGATTTTTAATAAGTTTATATATTTGTTTACAGAATTAACTATTTTATTTTTAGGAATAAGTTTTTTAGTTGGGATTATACAACAAACTATTTCAGAAGAAAAGATAAGAAGTATGTTGAGTACAAAAAATAAATTTTTAGGTTATATAAATGCATTGATATTAGGGACATTTACACCCTTTTGCTCATGTTCTACAGTACCAGTATTAGTTGGATTGACAAAAGTAAAAGCTCCATTTGGCCCAACTATGACATTTTTATTTACATCACCATTTTTAGACCCAGCTGTAATAGTTCTTATGTTAGCTTTGTTTGGGGTAAAAATAACAGTCGTATATTCGGCTATAGTATTAATATTACCATTGATAATAGGAATTTTGCTTGAAAAACTAGGTTTTGAAAAGTATGTAAAAAATGTAGATATAAAAAAGAGTCAAGAAATAAATTTATATGATATAAATTTAAATCTTTCAAGAAAAGAACTAATAAAAAAGTATCTAATTGATTCAGCAAAAGATGCTTTGAAGCTATATATATCAGTATTACCTTATTTAATAATAGGAGTACTGGTTGGTTCTTTAATGTATAATGTTGTGCCACAAGATGTCATA
>NZ_JAGWCS010000292.1:0-914 GCF_020657705.1 Clostridioides sp. ZZV15-6598
TTTTTTTCGGAGGCTAGTTTAGTTGAACATTTGGTGTTACATCCATCAATAATAATAAGGTCTCTATCTTTTAAGATTTTATTATATTTTGTATCAGATACTCTATAAAATATTGGACATAAAATCTCACTATCAGTTTTTTCCTTAATATCTAATGCTATTTCTCTAGTTATACAGCCAGCACATTTATCAATTCCATTACAAGGAAGGATTGCAAATAATTTACTCATTTTCTTCTAGCTCCTTTCTTATCTTCTTAATGTACTTTGTTGTCTCTCCTTTATTTGGGAAATCAATTATATCTAAACCACAAGTTTTGGAACATGCTCTGCAAAAAACAACACAGTTATTAGGATTCTTTATGACAAATTTTTGTTCCTCATTTTCTCTTAATTCAAATACATTATGTGGGCAAAATTCTACACACTCCATACAATAGTTACATTTATCAAATTCAATTCTTGGACTCCAATCAATTTTTTCTCTTGGAACTCCCATAAAAGTTGATTCACTCATTATTCTTCCTCCCCAAAACCTAATTCTCTTAATGCATTTTCAACTACTTCAAATGCTCTTTCATTTGTCATATCTCTTATATCTAACATTACTGCATCTTTTTCAACATTAAGACCAGCATCTTTAAATGCTTGTTTAAACATTTTTTTCTGCATATTTGGAGCACATGCACCAATTATTACTTTTCTATTTGATTTTAAAAAATCTTCAAGAAATCTATCTCCGTCTTCTTCACAAAGTTGAGGATGAATAAATCCATATTCAACTGGTAATTCTACTCTAACTTGATTAATAAAATCCCAAATATCCATAGCTTTGAAACCTGGACATTTTCCAGTACAAACACACATTATAAAACCTAATTTTTCTTTTTCCATAACAAACAAATCCCCCTTTAA
>NZ_JAGWCS010000293.1:0-898 GCF_020657705.1 Clostridioides sp. ZZV15-6598
AATCGCCTTATTAACAGAACACTTTTTCTTATTTAGTATCTTTTCTGCTAACTTAATTACCTGCTCCACATTTGCTAGTACCATCTGTCACCTCTTTAATATATTCAGCTTTCCAACCTTCTCTAGTTACTCTATTATCTCTAGCTAAACAACTAGCATAATCTCCACTAATTTTTAAGTATTTACTTGCAGCCTTTGCATTTTTGAATATCTTAATTTCTCCAGTTTCGATATTAAAAACTTTTATAGGTTTACTTTTTGTATCATTAGTTGGTTTTTTCCTTATTTTTTTAAATTGCGATTCATTAATTTTCAGCTTTATTTTCTTACTTTCATTTGCTTCTCTTATTTTTCTTAAATTAAGTTCAAATAGGTCTTCCAAATCTATAACTTTACTTAAATACTCTCCTGCATCCATCCAAACTTTAGCCATATCCTTAGCCCCCCTTATTCAGCTGGCATTTCAAACACTTTCTCTTTGTAATACTTAACTCTATCCCTATTTATAACATCAAGCTTAGTTCCTGCAATGATAGCATCCTGTATCTCATTTAATACTTCAAAAGCTCTTTCTTCTGATTTATATATTCCTATTTCTTGAAATTTTTCTTTATCTCCAAACCTTGCATAGACATATTCTCTATCAACACTTACCCATTCAGTTTTTACTAGTTCTAATCTATCTTGACTTCTAATTATTATCATTTCTAATTCCCCCATCATCACATCTTCTTATATCATTCAACTCACTTAAATCTTCATATATATTCCCATCAACCTTGATTACTACAAGTTCAGATAATCGAAAGCAATCTCCTGACATTTCATTCACTGCAATAAAACAACCATCTTTAAATTTTACCTCCCCTGCAAATTCTGTAAAAAATATGCTTCTACA
>NZ_JAGWCS010000294.1:0-860 GCF_020657705.1 Clostridioides sp. ZZV15-6598
ATTTAATTAGAAAGAAATATATAACTCTGTAAAAAATAGTACCTTGTAAAAAATAAATCTATCATTATACTCTATTTTCAGCTAAAATCGTTCGACAAATTACTGATATAAGTTCTTAAATATGCTATAAATTAAAGTATATTATATATACTTGGGGGATTTTATGAATTTAGTAATTGTGAATTTAGTGAACTGGTTTCAAAATATGAAAGATAAAAAATATTTCAATAAAAATAATAAAAATTCAAAGAAATATCATAAATATTACACAAAAATCTATAATTATTATAATGAAATGGAAAGTATGAATAGTGTTAAAAAAATAGAAGTTGAACAGGTCAGAATTAGAGGTCAGTTAGAAAAAAATAATAATCCTTCTACTGCATTGTACATAGCTCTTCTAGCTGTACTTTTTTCATTTTTGTATAATTTTGCATTTGAAACCATAAAAACAGCTTTAAGTACTTTGATAACTGTTTTAAAAATTGAAAATTTAGATATAAATTTAATAGCTAATGTTATATGTCTTTTTTCTTTTTTATTTTTCGTACAAAATATGTCATCTAAAATAGGAGCTTTATATAGAAATGACATACAATTTTATATAACTGCATTAGATGTATTAGAAGATATGAAAAAGAAAAAATTTAGAGAAAGAAAGTATAGAAAAAGAAGGTAACAACTATCTCCAGTTGCTACCTTCTAATCATCAATTCTTAAATTTTGATACACTAAAATTTTTAACTTGAGACTTGAATAACTGTTCAATCTCATCAACTACATTCTGTATCTTATTTTCATATCTTGAATCATAATATATATTTATCTCACCTATGCTATTTATGCTTATAGAATAGTCT
>NZ_JAGWCS010000295.1:0-842 GCF_020657705.1 Clostridioides sp. ZZV15-6598
ACACCATTTGGATATACTCTTTCAATTATTGGAGGAAAGTGGAAAATGATTATAATGTTTTGGTTAGTAGAGTATGATGTATTACGCTATGGAGAACTTAAAAGGTGTATTGGCTCAATAACTGATAAGATTCTCAATAATCAGTTAAAAGAATTAGAACGAGATGGTATTATCATACGCAAAGAATACCCTCAAATTCCTCCTAAAGTTGAATATTCACTTTCAAAAAGAGGATTGTCATTAATGCCTATTTTAGAGGAAATGTGTAAATGGGGTGAAAATAATAAACTAAATTTATAAGATAAAAGCCTAGGAAAGATTTTGCTGGGCTTTTATTTTATAAATTAGAAATACTAAAGTTAATTTACAAGTATATAGTGTCCTGTAATTAATACTTTGAAAATTACTAAGTAAAATATTTATTAGTGATATTTTTTAATATAAATTAAATAAAAAAATAAAAAATATATATAAATAAAATGATTGTTTTTCTTGAATTTTTTATATAAATATGGAAATTTGTCTAGTTATACGTTTTTATTGACCAGTTACGCAATTGATATTGAATATTCTAAATATTGATGTTATTTTATATATGATTTAAGTACAATAGGGGGGATATTTTATAAATATGATTTGCGTTATAGATAGATAAAATTTGGAGTAGTAAAAACTTAGATTCATGTTTGATGAGATTGTGGAATCTGTGTATAGAATGATTCCTGTGTTTCAAGAGAATATAAAGGGTGTAATTTGTATTAGTTGTTTTATTTTATAATATATACTTTTAGATTATATAATGAAAAAGTAAAGATGTACTCCCAATACACCTTTACTTTAAA
>NZ_JAGWCS010000296.1:0-820 GCF_020657705.1 Clostridioides sp. ZZV15-6598
CAGTATATTTGTTAAACCTGTTTTAGAAACAGAAGATTATTATATTGATGAGAAAAAAGGTCGTATAGAAGATACAAGGAATGGAATAGACATAGCTAATGATAAATTTCAAAAAAAACTTAATGTTTTAAAACAACTTTCAAATCAAACGAATAGTGATGAATTTTCTAAAAAGATTAAATCCATGTCAAAAGAAAAACTCGATAATCTAAATGTTGATGAATATAAAAATGTTGGCTTTTGGAAGGTATTTAATTATAGAGCTACAAATTCACTTATAAATATAGGTATGTTGATTATTATAATCATAATTGTATCAAATCTTTATACAGATGAAGTAATTTCTTCGGTAAAAGATATTATACTATCGTCAAAAGAGAAGAAAAGGGCATTAAAATCTAAAATAGTTATTGCTATATTTATACCATTAGTAATTTATGCTGTTTATTTAGTATGGATATTTATTATAACCTGCATACAACAAGGATTACCAATTAACGGTGACTTAGAATCGTTTAGGATAGTAGATAATATAGTTACATTGAAAACAAATTCAAATATAACAAACTATGTAATATCAAATATAGCTATAGATATTTTAATGTTTGAAGGATGGGCAATGATAGCTATGTTAGGTTCTTTTATTAGTAAATCTTCAATATCATCAGTAGGTTTTCTTATTTTAAGTATAGCTGTAGCTAAAGTGATGTCAGTAGTTCACATATTACCTAAAGGATTGCTTTCAATTATTTCAACAGTAAATTACTATGATTTAATATTTGGTTTTAATAAAATAATAGGAAATTATTTAGGTGATATT
>NZ_JAGWCS010000297.1:0-817 GCF_020657705.1 Clostridioides sp. ZZV15-6598
TCCAAGTCCTGCCACCTTATAACGTCTTGGATTATTCTTTTTCATAGTTTCAA
The DNA here is from genome assembly GCF_020657705.1 of Clostridioides sp. ZZV15-6598. Classification (NCBI taxonomy): domain Bacteria; kingdom Bacillati; phylum Bacillota; class Clostridia; order Peptostreptococcales; family Peptostreptococcaceae; genus Clostridioides; species Clostridioides sp. ZZV15-6598. The sequence continues at coordinate 54 of NZ_JAGWCS010000297.1, forward strand.
ATACTTTCTTATCTGCATCATCTAAAAATTCATTGCAAAGGTAATTGGTTGTTTTTGAAAGTATATCTTCATCTTTTGCATCAAAGAATCTTTTCTTAATCCAATGATGTTCATTCCAAGGGTTAAATGTCATTGTTATTTGTTTAAATAATCCATCAGGAACTTTACCTCTTATACTTTCATCTAGCATATTAAAACTGTTTTCATCTGTTATCTCATAAGCTTCTTCAATCCAGCACCAACAAAGTACTCCAACATCAACCGTAATAGATGTAATTTTAAGTGGGTCATCAAAACCTCTAAAATATATCTTTTGTCCTGTAGGAATATATGTAATTTCAAGTGGATTAGTTGTACTACCCCAATAATTATCTACTCCTAACTGATGTATAGCCCATTTGAGTTCCTTATAACAGCTATCTCTTAGCGTTCCAAATACTTTTCTTACAACCAATAAATTAGCTTGTGGGTGCTGCATCAACTTAGTAATATAATATAAAGCTGTTGTCTTTGATTTCTTAGACGCTCTTGAACCTTTGCAAACTCTATAACGACCCTTAAATCTCCAATAATCTTTATATCCTTTGCCTACTAACTTGGCTATATTTACTTTCTTAATCTTCAATTTCATCATCTCCAACTATGACTATAGGGATAGCTCCTTCAACTTCTACCTTATCAGTAAATAACCTGTATCTCTTACCTAAGAGTTCAGCAGCCTTATTTCTATCTTTTATGCTTACATCTTTTTTAACTCTTTCAAC
>NZ_JAGWCS010000298.1:0-810 GCF_020657705.1 Clostridioides sp. ZZV15-6598
ATATAAGAATTAAATAATTATAAAGTATAGTTAACATTCAATAAACATTCATTATATATAATGAATAAGTTGATATTTTATTTAGGAGATGATTATATGAGAGTATTAATAATAGAGGATAATAAAGAGCTTTCTTATAATATAAAGATAGGGTTGGAAAATGAAGGATTAGTAGTAGATATAGCAAATTGTGGATTAGATGGAGAAGAAAAAGCATTTATAAATGACTATGATGCTATATTATTAGATTTAAACTTACCAGATAGAGATGGAATAGAGATATTAGAATTTTTTAGAAGTAATAATCTAAATACGCCCATAATAATTGTAACAGCAAGAGATGAAGTAAATGAATTGGCAAAAGGGCTTGATTTAGGAGCTGATGATTATATAGTAAAACCATTTCAAATTATAGAATTAAGAGCTAGAATACAAGCAGTTATAAGGAGATTTTATGGTAGGACAAATCCAAATATAGAGGCAGGTCCTCTTACAATAAGTCCATCATCTAGAAAAGTGTATGTGTATAACAAAGAAGTAAACTTAGGAACTAAAGAGTTTGATATAGCAGAATATATTGCAAGTAGATATCCAGATATCGTATCAAGTATAGATATATCAGAACATGTTTATGATGAATATTTTGACCCATTATCATCTGTATTAAGGGTACATATAGCTAGATTAAAAAAGAAATTAAGAGAAGTTGCAGGAAAAGAGATAATAATAACTACTAGAGGGATAGGATATTCTATATGCAAGGATTAAAAGATAAAAAAACTATAGTTTTAATTTTATATTCTGTTATAG
>NZ_JAGWCS010000299.1:0-805 GCF_020657705.1 Clostridioides sp. ZZV15-6598
TAATTCTCCACAGGCTATCCCCGTAGTTCCTACGGTTCTTACATAAGTTATCTATTTTAAACTGTTATTAGTCTTAACCCTTCTTTTAATATATTGATACTTGCATTATATCTCTATCGTGAGTTACATTACAACAAGGACAAATCCATTCTCTTATATTTAAATTCTTTATTGCCTCGTTTTTATACCCACATTTATTGCATATTTGTGAACTTGCAAAGAACTTACCTACCTTTACAATTTGTCTACCATACCAATTAGCCTTGTATTCTAATTGACGAACAAATTCTGACCACGACACATCTGAAATAGAACTAGATAGTTTATGATTTCTAATCATATTCTTTACTTGTAAATCTTCTATACAAATAATATCGTTCTCTTGTATTAATTTAGTAGATAATTTTTGTAGAAAATCCTTTCGCTGATTAGCTATATGTTCTTGAAGTCTTGCAACTTTTAATCTTGCTTTATTTCTATTTGAACTACCAATTGTTTTTCTCGATAATTCTCTTTGTAATTTAGCAAGTTTGTTTAATGATTTTAGAAGATACTTAGGATTTTCTATAAATTGTCCACAACTTGAGATACAAAATTCTTTAATTCCTAAATCTAAGCCTATTTGACTATTAGTATTTTCAAATGCTTTAATGTCTATATCAGTACAACATAATGATACATAATATTTACCACTTGGCTCTTTGGATACAGTAGCATTAAGTATTCTTCCTTGAGGTACTTGTTTATCCCTTACTTTAACCATACCAAGTTTAGGTAATTTTATATATTGACTAAAGTACATAAT
>NZ_JAGWCS010000300.1:0-799 GCF_020657705.1 Clostridioides sp. ZZV15-6598
ATAGGAAATTTAATCATAGTACCATTTATAGGTATGATAATGTATTTGAGTATTGCAAGTTTAATAATATTTAGAGTTAGTATAGAAAATGTAGCTAAAAAAGATAATTGAAAACTTACATTATATATAACATAGGGGTTATTTATAATTAAAATTATCCCTATTAGAGACAATGTTGATATTCCATCCTTTTTTCTATTAATAAAGACTGATAAATAGAAAACCATAACAAATGTTATAGACCTAATTATAGATGGAGACGCACCTACCATTATACAATATAAAGATATAAAAATCGACAATATTAATAATTTATACAATTTATTTATACCTCTTAATAAAAAAGCTATTACAATACATAGTATACCTGTATGAAGACCCGATATAGATATTACATGACTAGTTCCTGTCCTAGTAAACATTTCTTTTTGCTCATCTGTCAGATTTTCAACTTCTGCTAATAATATAGAATTTATAAAATCCGAATTTTTCTTATATAAATATCTATAAGTTTTATTTATGTAAAACTTTATTTTACCTATTAAGTCATATATTTTATTCTTACCAATAATTTTATAGCTATTTATATATATTATACCTTTATATCCAGTGCTTTTTATATACCTTCCATAATCAAAATCTTCATATTTCATTTTGTCTAAACTTTTAAATTTACCTGTAACATTAGTCTTCTGACCAATTTTCAAATCTTTGCTTCTCGTATAATCATTTATTAGAAAATCTCCTACTTTATACTGATTATATCTAGGCTTTTCAATTTTTCCTTTTACTGTTCCTT
>NZ_JAGWCS010000301.1:0-794 GCF_020657705.1 Clostridioides sp. ZZV15-6598
TAATAAATGTATTAACTATAACTTAAACTTTTTATATTCTTAACTCAATTTATTCTTAAAATTTCTATCCCTCTATATTTCATAAAAACAATATTCTATACTAAATTAGAATATTAAATTCGACTATCTCTGGCACATTAAAAAATCTAAATGGCAACTTTGTACTTCCAAGACCAGAACTCACATATAGATGATTTCCCTTTATATCATAAAATCCTTTAGTGTATTTCCTTCCATATGGAGGAGTAACTAAAGCCCCTTTAAAAGGCAATCTTATTTGACCACCATGACTATGTCCAGATAAAACTAAATTCATTGTATCTTGACTAAGCATGTCTACCAAATCTGGCTCATGTGCTAACAATAAATTAAAACTATTATAATCAGTTTTTCTCTCCAAATCCTGTATATTTGGACTACCCTTTAATATCTCATCAACTCCAAGTATATTAATATACTTATTATCTTCAAGTTTTATTTTCTTATTTTCATTAACTAAAAGATGAAAGTTAGAATTTCTCATAATTTGTCTATAATACCTAGGAAGTTCATACATATAATCATGATTACCGAATACTGAGAATTTTCCTAACTTTGCATTCATACTAGATAAAATCTTCGTAATTTCATCTACATCTGGATTTTTATTAGAATAATCACTGAACCTCCCATGACTAAAGTCACAGGGTTCCTGCTTCATAGAATTTTGCATACTAGAATATGTCTTACCAATTCTCCACAGGCTATCCCCGTAGTTCCTACGGTTCTTACATATGTTATCTATTTTAAACTGT
>NZ_JAGWCS010000302.1:0-779 GCF_020657705.1 Clostridioides sp. ZZV15-6598
TCACTAGTCCAAGGTTTTGAAATAATTTTATTTATTCTATTAGTATCAAGACTCATTAAGCTCCAACCAATATTTACTCCTTGTTGAATATTAAAAGCTGTATGATAATATCCGCTTGTATAAATATCTCTTATTAGATTATCAATGCTATCAAGTTCATTTCCATAAAGCACTTCCACTTGTTGCTGTATTTGCAGTCTTAAAGCTTCAAGCCTTGTGATATGCACTCTAGCACTAGCATTTTCTAACTCTTTCATCCAGTTTTGATTAATAGCATTTTCTTTACCATATTTAATATATTCTTCGACACTCCACTTAAATTCTTCTAACTCTCTTGTGTTTAATAATTTCTTAGCTTCTAGTAAAGAGATTCCTTCACTTTTAGCAAATCTGTTATACCATACAAGTATGTCTTTTTCTATACTATTCATAGCTAATTTGTATTGTTTTTCTAATTCAAAATAATATTTTACACTTCTACTGTTCTGAGCTTCTTCTAATTGTTCAAATCTATTCCTCCAATAATCTTTATGTTTCATCTATAACACCACTATTATTAGGAATAATATCGTTGTATTCTTGTTGGTTATTATCTTTTTCTTTTTTTATTTTTTCTATTTCCTTCTTGACATCTACAGTCCAAGGATGCTGAGATACAATAGTTTCATCCGATAATAACCCCACTGAATTTTGACAATTAGTAATACTTTCTGTTTCATTTATTAATATATCCCTATTAAAGATTATTTCTACTTCTTCATTTTCATAATTTCCTTGAC
>NZ_JAGWCS010000303.1:0-766 GCF_020657705.1 Clostridioides sp. ZZV15-6598
GTTATCAAAATATCTGGCTTTATGGTTTGTTTCTTGTTTTATAAATTAACCTACTGTTTAATTTTCAAAGTTCTTTATTGATATAGTTAGATGGTAGCGGTAATAGGAGTCGAACCTATGACCTTTCGGGTATGAACCGAACGCTCTAGCCAACTAAGCTATACCGCCGTATTTCTGGTGCCCAGAGGCGGAATCGAACCACCGACACGGGGATTTTCAGTCCCCTGCTCTACCGACTGAGCTATCTGGGCAAATGGTGGGCCTAGCTGGACTCGAACCAGCGACCTCACGCTTATCAGGCGTGCGCTCTAACCACCTGAGCTATAGGCCCTTATTTGGTCGAGGTGAAGGGACTCGAACCCCCGGCCCCATGGTCCCAAACCATGTGCGCTACCAAACTGCGCTACACCTCGAAATATTATTTACTATCTTATATTACTCTAAAAACTATTTTTTTTCAAGTCCTTTTTATTTGGCAGGGGTGGAGGGACTCGAACCCCCGGCGCACGGTTTTGGAGACCGACGCTCTACCAGCTGAGCTACACCCCTATGAAGAATAATGGACCTTCAGGGACTCGAACCAACTGAACTAAAGGTCTTGGTTGGTCGAGGTGAAGGGACTCGAACCCCCGGCCCCATGGTCCCAAACCATGTGCGCTACCAAACTGCGCTACACCTCGTTTTTTAAATGGCGGAGAAGGAGGGATTCGAACCCTCGCACCGGTTACCCAGCCTAATCCCTTAGCAGGGGATCCTCTTGAGCCAC
>NZ_JAGWCS010000304.1:0-747 GCF_020657705.1 Clostridioides sp. ZZV15-6598
TAATATCTAAGATTTATATTTATCTTACTCTATCTGCTATTTCTATAAAAAAATATGATAAAGCAAATCATTTTTATTTTTTAGCCAAAAAAATTATAAAACAACAACGTTTGAATGAATTATTGGTTTTGTTAAATATGAGTTTATGTGTAGAAATAAGTGCATTATATAAAACTAAATCTGAAGTAGTACTCTTAGTAGAAGAGGTATCTTTTTTTAAAAAATTAAAAAATAAAATTCTTGTAAGTAGAGCAAATTATATATTTGGTAGAGTGTATCTATACTTATTTAATAACTTTATAAAAAGTATGGAGTATTTGATTGAATGTCTAAGACTAGCTCAAGAAAATAATCTATATTCTATAGAAGCTTTTTGCAAATGTATAATAAGTCTCTGCTATTTAGAAAGTGGGAATAATAGAGAAGCTATAAAGTATATAAAAAATGCACTAGATGTTGCACATAATAATAATTCAGTGTATTCAACTGAAAGAGTAGCAATAAAAATAGACCTTATATGGGCGTATTTAAGAGAAGATATGAATAAAGAAGCAGAAGTTGTTTTAGAAAAAACTATAGAACTGATGGACGTTGTTGAAGGTGTATATAAAGATTATTTGTATTCATTTATATTTTTATATTCAGCTGAAGTTGAGTTAAAGAAAGATAACTGTAATTTTGAAAGAGTAAATGCATATTTGATTTTATCAAAAAATATATATAAAAGTTTTGGAGATGTTTTTATAT
>NZ_JAGWCS010000305.1:0-742 GCF_020657705.1 Clostridioides sp. ZZV15-6598
AAACATAAATATCCCCTTTTCTCTAATATTAATTTCATTATACAATATTAATTATACTCAGATTCATGCCATAATATAATTATTTAAATAAAAATAACATAAATAAAAACTAAAAATAATAATTCTACTAACATTTTAATTTTCTAATCAATGAAAGTAAAAACTATAATCTTGAATTAAATATATATTATTGGACTATAATTATGATTATATATAAGCTTCTAGTGGTATTAATTTAAAAAGATTAAATTAGAGATGTATTTTCTAATTGAATTGACCACACAAAAGAGTTTTTTAGCAATAACAAATAAAAATATTAAACAAATTAGTATTAGCAAAATGACTTTTAATTTTATTATCTTTTCTTCTTAAACAATTATTGATTATGTAGAATTATATCAAATCAATATTAGTCTTATGCTTATAGTTTAAGAAATATATAATAAATGTTAAATATTTATGATTATAATGTTTATCTTTCGAATAAAATACATTATAATTAAAAGTAAAGTTACAAATTTGCTATAAATTTAACAAATTAATTTTCAGAATTATACAAATTTTACATTAATTGTCAATACAAATTCTATTTAAATAATATTTTTATATTCAAAAATAAATAAAATGGAGGTCTTAAAATATGAGTAACTTTATAATATGTAGTTATTGTGGAGAAAAGATAGACAAGTCTAGAAATAAATATATAACTTACTCTGAAAAAGATAGTTGTAAGGAAATAAAG
>NZ_JAGWCS010000306.1:0-728 GCF_020657705.1 Clostridioides sp. ZZV15-6598
AATCGAAGCAGTGAACTTAAGCCCCAGTAAACGGCGGCCGTAACTATAACGGTCCTAAGGTAGCGAAATTCCTTGTCGGGTAAGTTCCGACCCGCACGAAAGGCGTAACGATTTGGGCACTGTCTCAACAACAGACTCGGTGAAATTGTAATTCCGGTGAAGATGCCGGATACCTGCGACAGGACGGAAAGACCCCATGGAGCTTTACTGTAGCTTGACATTGGGTCTTGGTACTACATGTACAGGATAGGTGGGAGGCTTTGAAACCAGGACGCCAGTTTTGGCGGAGCCATCCTTGGGATACCACCCTTGTAGTACTGGGACTCTAACCATAGGCCATGAATCTGGTCTTGGGACACTGTCAGGTGGGCAGTTTGACTGGGGCGGTCGCCTCCCAAAAGGTAACGGAGGCGCTCAAAGGTTCTCTCAGTACGGTCGGAAATCGTACGTAGAGTGTAAAGGCAAAAGAGAGCTTGATTGCAAGACATACAGGTCGAGCAAGGATGAAAATCGGACTTAGTGATCCGGTGGTTCTGCGTGGAAGGGCCATCGCTCAACGGATAAAAGCTACCCTGGGGATAACAGGCTTATCTCCCCCAAGAGTCCACATCGACGGGGAGGTTTGGCACCTCGATGTCGGCTCATCACATCCTGGGGCTGTAGTAGGTCCCAAGGGTTGGGCTGTTCGCCCATTAAAGTGGTACGCGAGCTGGGTTCAGAACGTCGTG
>NZ_JAGWCS010000307.1:0-718 GCF_020657705.1 Clostridioides sp. ZZV15-6598
CTTATCTTTTTTATAACTTCGTTTGGTCTTGTTCCATATCCTACTAAATCACCTACACAAACTACCATATCTATATTGCGTACCTTTATATTATCTAGTACTGCATCCAAAGCATAAATATTGCTGTGTATATCTGCTATAACTGCTATTCTCATAAACAATTTTCTCCTATTACATTTTCTTTGATTTTCTTTGGTTTACTTTTTCTATTGTTTCTTTAACTCTTGATACATTTTGGCAATTTAAACCTTGATTCTTATATCCAATTAATATATCATAATCAAACTTTAATTTCTCATAAGATTCTAATTCATTATCTAATATTTCCTTAATAAAACTGTATTTACCTAAAGTATCCTCATCCAATTTATAATATACAAACTTAGCTTCTTTATAGTAAGTAACTAACTTTGCATTCATTAATTTATTTAAATGTCTAGACGCATTAGACTGAGTTATTTCAAGTATCGCCTCAATTTCACATACACACAATGCTCCTTTTCTTAAAATATTTATTATTCTTATTCGTGTTTCATCACCTAGTGCTTTTAATATTTGTATAATTTCCATTTTTTCCTCCCTTTATATAATCATATTCACTTTTAATCATATGATACTATTAAAAAAGATATTTGTAAAGTATATAGTAAAACCTACAAATATCTTTTTTAGTTAAATTACATAATAAATTGAACTAAATATCCTGCACTAATAGCTA
>NZ_JAGWCS010000308.1:0-711 GCF_020657705.1 Clostridioides sp. ZZV15-6598
CATAACTCTTTTCTTATAAACTTAGCTTTATATTTTCTTTAAATAAATGTATTATAGAATTTATTTTTAATATTTTTATTACTTTTTTGATTTATTTTTTAATAGCATCATTTTTAAGTTTGATTTTTTGTATTCAACATATCACCTCTCCATAAATTACCATTTGTATAACTTATATTATATATATACAAACGGTAATTATCAATCTTTTTTCTTCTTTTTTATTTTTTTTTATGTATTTTTGGTAATTTTATTTTACTTTTTAGTAAAATAACTTATAATTTCGGTAAGGAGTGATGTACATATGGAAAGTTTAGGAGATAGAATAGCAAAGCTAAGAAAAGAGTTGGATATAAATCAAAAGGAACTTGCTACTAAAGTTGGTATAACTGAAGCTAGCTTATCACGTTATGAAAATAATCTGCGAGAACCTAAAAGTGAAATAATAGTAAGATTAGCAAAGGCACTAAAAACATCTACAGATTATTTATTAGGTATAAATGAAAATACAAAAATAAATAGAGAAGACAAATTGATAATAGAAAGTTTATCAGTTAGTGAAAAAACAAAACAGCTTTTAGAAAAGATCTATTCACTTGAAGAAGAAGATAGAGAAGCTATAGAAAAAATGATTGATAATGCTTATATAAAGAGATTTTTAAAAGAAGAGAACTAATTCTCTTCTTTTACTTTTTCCAAGATTTCTAATAA
>NZ_JAGWCS010000309.1:0-611 GCF_020657705.1 Clostridioides sp. ZZV15-6598
TTTTCTTTATACAGTTTGATATCACTCAAATCACGACCCATTACACCAGGTATTTCTATAAAAGCATTTGAATTATTCTCATCTACTATTTTAGTATTAATTAAAAACCCTGGAGTTTTATCAGAAATACCAAAAATTGCTTTAACAGAGCCAAACATATAGCTTTGAGAAGTATATTTTTCATCTATTAGATAGTAACCTTTATTAGATCTTTTTTCCCATGCTTCTTTGATACTATCAGATATATTGTTAGAACTTACTTTTTGAGCTGCATAATTTACACTTGCAGTTTGACCTAATCCAGGAACATCATCATAAGAGCTTATGTGCAAGTATGTGATATTATTTTTTTCTTTTACAAATTTGATACAGCTATTACCTTTTTCGGATACGAATCTATCTTGACCTATGTATACATATTTATCTTCAGGTCCATTTTCTATGTACGGAGAAGATACTGTTAGAGTACCATTATCGTTAACATCAACTTTTAGCATATTTGAAGAAGCATAAAGGCCACTATTTTCTTTTAAATAACTTGGCATTTTGACTTGTTGTGGCTTACTAAATGTTTTATCAGGTTTTATTTCTTTAATTTTACCTTTTTCTTT
>NZ_JAGWCS010000310.1:0-606 GCF_020657705.1 Clostridioides sp. ZZV15-6598
ATTAAAAATTAAGCTTACTCTATTGCTATTTCTACAGATTCTTACATCCTTTATTATAATTATAACATAATTTTACAATTTAATAGTATCTATTCAATGCCTTTTTTTATTTCTACAACATCTTATATTTTATAGTCCAAAACTATACATATTTTTCTAATGTTTATATGAATATAGCTTTGTTATTTCCTAATTTAGCAATCGTTATCAAAACACTTATCACCTTTTTAAATTCCATTTTTAATTTTTCTGTCTAACAATAATTTTCATAACAAACCATATGAAATCATCTTATAACCTCAATCATATGATTTTAAATATATCTCTATTCTAAAGATACTTTCTTTTTTTGTCAAAATTTTTCTATTTTTTATAAATAATTATTTGTTGTAATAAATAATCTGTTTAATATAAAATAAACTAACTTTATATATAAACACTACTATTCTTAATAAAATGCATCCAAAAGTTAATATTCATTTATTTTATAGTATAATATTATCATAATTATTTTGTTGAAATATATCTTTATTTGTATAAACAAAACAATTGGAAATAATTATAAAAATCTACTAAAAAGGCAACTCCTGCTCTATAAGTTTATTT
>NZ_JAGWCS010000311.1:0-582 GCF_020657705.1 Clostridioides sp. ZZV15-6598
CACTTGTATCTATTATAGTTGTTGATATAATGTACATTGAATTAATTAATTTGAAACAAAATAGAGTGCTTGTACAATTCACAAACTTGCTTGTTTTGCTTTCTTGGTACTTTTTATCTTTATTTGAGAACAGTAAAATATCTTCTGAATTGATTTTTTTTCTAAGTCCCATTATTGTTTTTGAAAGTGTAAGATTCTTATTTGTATTTTTCTTTCAAGATTACAAATACAACTACCAGAAAATCTTAGAATTTATATTGAAACTTATATGTGTTTTGACAGTCATTTCAAAATTTATTGATAATCATCTGTTTGCACTACTTTATTTATTACAAATAATTATAAGTTTTATAAGCTTTATATTCTTAATTGTCTTATATAAAAAGACTGTGATACTTGTTTTAAAGTGTGAGAAAAGAAATTTTATATATTCAGCTATTTTATTATTTGCATTTCTTGTATATGCTATAGTTTTTGCTAAAAAACAGGAATATGTTGAGAATCTAGGAATGTATTTAATAGTATCATTAGCCATATTTAGTATCCATAATATTGCTATAAAAGATAAAGGTGATATAAAAC
>NZ_JAGWCS010000312.1:0-541 GCF_020657705.1 Clostridioides sp. ZZV15-6598
AAATTAATGGTTTTTTTATTTATTTGTATAATTTTACAAATTAAATATACAACACCAGTCTATTCTTTACATAAGCTTTATAAAAATAACTCCATAAATAACTTTGAATCCAGTTTATTTAACAAACAATTTATTAGCTACTATTCATTGCAGATAATATTTACTATGACTATAATATGTCTGGTACTTATTTTTTATATAATATATGATAAATTAAGTTTAAGAGTTAAATTACAAAAGATAGTGTATACAGATGCTCTTACAGGAGCAAGTACTATGGATAAATTTGTAATTGATGCTAAAAAAATATTAAGCAAAAACACTCAAGAGAAATATGCGTTATTATATATAGATATTGATAAATTTAAGTATATAAATGATTTGTTCGGATATGAAGTAGGAAATAAAATTTTATGTAGTTTAACAAATATTATTAAACATAATATATTTGAAGAAGAAATATTTGCAAGGATATCTGCTGATAATTTCACAATAATTATGAAATATAGAGAAGAAAAAGATATAATAAATAGATTAGAAT
>NZ_JAGWCS010000313.1:0-537 GCF_020657705.1 Clostridioides sp. ZZV15-6598
ATTTATATATATCCTCTACATTAATATTTTCCTCTATAGCATCTTTTACTAAATCTTCTATATTATTTACACCCATATTTAATATACATTCTGCTATTTTTTCAAGTATGTCCATATAACACTCATCCTTTCCAGTTCGTTCCTAAAACTCTTTTCTTAACATTCAATAAAAAATTATTTTATGCTTTAAGAATATTTCTTTTTAAATCTTAGGCAAAAAGTATAATAACTATTGATAGTTTAAATTTGCAGTCCATGGAAAATCTATAGGAAATACTTTTGTAGTAAATTCATATATTTTTTTTAAATGTTTAAATTCATTGTGTTGTTCTTCATTTCGTTCGAAAAATAGCTTATTAAGTTTATCTAAACTTTCTATTATAAGTTCTTCTTCCTTATATTTGATGATATATTTATTTTCAACTTGTTTAAATTCAATATGCTCTAATAATTCGGAATCTACATATTGATTAAAATAACCTTTTAAATTATCACATAATTTACTATAATTTATTATTTTAATTGTTCCTTGTTGAT
>NZ_JAGWCS010000314.1:0-528 GCF_020657705.1 Clostridioides sp. ZZV15-6598
ACTAAGTATGTGTTGGAGTTTATGGCATTTACCTCTAATATTTACATTATATACACCTAAAACACCAGTATTAGGTTTAATATCTCGCTCGATATACATATTTGGAATTTCAATATTTTTAGGATATGTATACATGAAGACTAAAAATGTATGGTTTTGTGCTATAATCCACGCTTTAAATAATACATCTTTTCTTATATCGTCTTCTAATATTACCTATGGTTCAACTATTACTTATTCTGATATAGTAGAAATATCAATACTTATTTTAATTTTTTATGTTCCATTTCTATTCACAAAAGAATATAAACAAAGTACATAAAAATTATTCTGTAAAGGAGATATCTACTATGAATTTTGGGAATATCAATCTTATACTTATTGGAATAGGAATTATAATAGGAACTACAATTATACATTTAATTAAACCTAAAACTAGTTTTTGTAGTGAAAAATATTTTAATAAATTAGAATCGATGTATGGAAATATAGATAGAAAAAGAACTGTTAAACTAGAAGTACTTTACC
>NZ_JAGWCS010000315.1:0-515 GCF_020657705.1 Clostridioides sp. ZZV15-6598
TATATAGTTTTATTGCTCATAGCTATTTCTTTTTTAAATTGTTGCATATTATTCACATTTTCTTACAGAGGTAAATTTTATGTGATTTTAATTACCTTGATAATTTTGGCAGGGCTATATTTTTCAACAGTATATATAAATATAATTAGTTTGTTTAGAAAGTATTATGGGTTTGTTGGGACGCAACTTAATTCTTTAGGTAATTATGTATTAAGTTTTATAGTTATAATGTTTATTTTAAATGGAATCTCTTATTTATTAATAAATAAGAAATTGTCTATTTAGGAGGTGTGACATGAAATTAAAATCTAAAGTATCTATACTCACTATATTTTTAGCAGTAGCAATATATTTTAGTATAGATGTATTGAACAATGAAAACAATTTAGGCATAAAAACTATAAAAGGTGACCCAGATGAATTGGACTATATAAACATAGATTTTGGATATGACTCTAATGGTTATATAAATTCAAAATATATAATAAATGGAAGTAATAAAACTAAGGAAACAG
>NZ_JAGWCS010000316.1:0-511 GCF_020657705.1 Clostridioides sp. ZZV15-6598
GCGATTGTAGGTAAAAAGATATAAACTCTATAAATTAATATAAATACTTTATAATTCGTCAAATGCTAAATTAAATAGATTATTTTATTCACCTCAAAATAATTGTACTAAAATTTCAATATATATATAATGTAATATCACTATGGTACAATAAATTTAGAAGAGGTGAGAAATATGATTAAATCAATTAAAGTTAGATTATATCCCACTAAAAGACAAGAAGAATTAATGTTTAAAAGTGCTGGTACTTCAAGATTCTCTTATAACTGGGGATTAGCTTTTCTTAATAAATACTATGAAGAAAATAATAAATTTTTACAAATAGGTGAATTAAGAAAAGAATTTACAAGATTAAGAAATAATAGTGAATTTAGCTGGTTAAAAGAAATATCATCAGAAATACCACAACAGGCACTTAAAGATTTAGGAGAATTATTTAAGAAATTCTTTAAAAAAGAATCTTTTTATCCTAAATTTAAGAAAAAAGGTAAGTGTGAAGTTTCATTTTTTC
>NZ_JAGWCS010000317.1:0-506 GCF_020657705.1 Clostridioides sp. ZZV15-6598
TTGTATGAAAAGTATAGATATTTATACAAAATTAAAAATAATCTTCTTAACATCTATGGCTATGTTTGTTATTGGAGCAGCATTTATCTTTTTTATAGAAAATTATATAATATCAATTATTTTTGTACTTGTTGGTATTTTTATTGATTGGAAATTTTATCGTTGCCCAAATTGTAATCATTATTTAGATTCAAGAATGGAACTTGTAAAGAATAGTACTTATTGCCCATATTGCGGAAAAATTATCAAATAGTGATTTAAATTGCATTTTTTTAATAATGGAATTTTTTTAATATGAAAATTTGATTATTAATAATCAAGATATTACATATAAATAATAAAGTTTAACTGAATTTAATTGCATTGTTTTATTTATTTTTATAAAAGAACATCTATATGTGCTATAGATATACTCTTATCTTTTTTGTTGTATCTTAAAATTTTTTAGCATAATAAAAAAGATATAAAGAACTATCTACAAGTTCTTTATATCTTTTAAATATATA
>NZ_JAGWCS010000318.1:0-506 GCF_020657705.1 Clostridioides sp. ZZV15-6598
ATTTAAGTGTGATATAATAAAAAGATACTTATTAATTTTACTTAGAGGAGTTTAACTTATATGGAAGTAAAAAAGATTGATAGTGATTACATAGAACCTTTACTTAATAAATTAATTGATGAATATCACATAAATGAAAATATTTTATCAAATTTGATTAAAATAGAATCAGAAAAATTAAGAAATTATAAAAAATATGAAAAAGAATTTACAGCAGATTTAGATGTATGGGCAAAATGGATAAATTTTGTTTTGCAACTCGAATATACTATAGATGTTGATTCAGATTCTAGGCTTAGAGGTATTTTAAGTTTACTAATTGATATATATGAAATTAATATTGAATTTATAGCTAAAGTTGCACATGTTGAAGAACAATATGTGGTAGATTTTATAAATGGAGTAGATTACTTGCCAACAGAAGTAAAATATAGTATATGTGCTACTGCCATGAATCTGAGTTTAATATTTAAAAATACAGAAAAATAAAAGGTTAAGTATAAATA
>NZ_JAGWCS010000319.1:0-494 GCF_020657705.1 Clostridioides sp. ZZV15-6598
CTTTATAATTATTTTCATTCATATATGGAACTGGTCTGATATTAGTTACTCCAATCTTATAAAATAAGCTTATAGTCTCTAAAGTAGTTTCATCAGAATCATTTACAATTAAAGCATTTGTACCTTGTGGTAAGGATAATAAATCATATACTTTATCTTCTTTAAAAGTTCTTCTTATTACAATAACTTTTTTCTTGTCTAATATATTATTTATAATTTTGTCTAATCTTTCTACTGACATTACCAATATTACATCATCATTTATAATATCCTCATCATTTATTTCATCTATAAAGTATCTGTTGATTTTTATATAATCTCCAAAAACTAACTTTAAGTTATTTTCCAAAAAATCTATTAAATCTTTTCTGCTATCATTTACCAAGGCTACTGATTTTTTCATTAATTTCTCCTTATTTACATAATAAATAGTTTTTAATAATATTTACAGGAAGGTTATTTCCATAATCAATATATCTTCTTGTATCTAAAAT
>NZ_JAGWCS010000320.1:0-490 GCF_020657705.1 Clostridioides sp. ZZV15-6598
CAACACCATTCGCATATAAAAAAGATGCTCCTATATTGCTAACTGGAAGCTCTCAAATAAATGAAAAGACTTTAGCTGAATTAAAGAGATTAAAAGTTAAAAATGTATATGTAATTGGTGGTGAAGCTTCTGTAAACGAAAAATCTTTAGATACTATAAAGTCAGATAATATCTCTGTATCTAGAATTTCAGGAAATGATAGATATGAGACTTCTTTAAATCTTGCTAAAGAATTAAAAGGAATTAGTAATGTATCAAAAATATCAGTAGTTAATGGTGAAAAAGGATTAGCAGATGCAGTAAGTATTGGTGCAGCATCAGCTCAAAATGATATGCCTATAATACTTACTAATGAAAATAGTAATATAACTGAAATAAATAATTTATTTAAAGATAAGAAAATAGATAAGTCTTATATAATTGGTGGAGAATACACAGTTTCTAAAAATATAGAAAGCAAACTAAAAAATCCACAAAGAATATCAGGTAG
>NZ_JAGWCS010000321.1:0-484 GCF_020657705.1 Clostridioides sp. ZZV15-6598
CTTTTGATTATCAAACATATAAAAAGGATAAGTTTACTTTCAAATTAGCAATGAATAAAAATTTATATTTTAATGAAAATGATGCATGGGCTTATATAGATGGAAATGTAGCTACTATAGGTGTAACTGACTATGTTCAACAGAGTCTAGGAGATATAATGTTCTTTGAAACTCCTCAAATAGGAGAAGATATTGACCAATTTGGAGAACTTGGAGCAGTTGAATCATCTAAAACAGCACTTGAAATCGTTTCCCCAGTTAGTGGAAAAGTTATAGCTGTAAATACTGAATTAGAAGAATTTCCAGAATACATAAATGAAAATCCATATGAAAAAGGGTGGTTGGTAAAAATAGAGTTATTTGATTTTAAAGAAGATAAGGATCTTCTTATAAATGACAAAGAGTATTTTGAAATTTTAAAAAGAAAGGTAGATGACTTTCATGTCAAAAACTAAAATCATACCTTGTAGTGGTATTGGTAAAG
>NZ_JAGWCS010000322.1:0-478 GCF_020657705.1 Clostridioides sp. ZZV15-6598
AGCTAAGCACACTGTTGGTTATGTGTGCCCAAGCATTGAGGCAGTCAGAGTAGGTAAATCCGCTTTGATAATGCTGGGATGTGATGGGGAGCGAAATTTAGTAGCGAAGTAGCTGATTTCACACTGTCAAGAAAAGTCTCTATCGAGGTTAAAGGTACCCGTACCGCAAACCGACACAGGTGGGTGAGGAGAGTATCCTAAGGCCCGCGAGAGAACTGTTGTTAAGGAACTCGGCAAAATGACCCCGTAACTTAGGGATAAGGGGTGCCACCATACGGTGGCCGCAGAGAATAGGCCCAAGCGACTGTTTACCAAAAACATAGGTTTCTGCTAAGTCGCAAGACGATGTATAGGAGCTGACGCCTGCCCGGTGCTGGAAGGTTAAGGGGATCTGTTAGAGCAATCGAAGCAGTGAACTTAAGCCCCAGTAAACGGCGGCCGTAACTATAACGGTCCTAAGGTAGCGAAATTCCTTGTC
>NZ_JAGWCS010000323.1:0-478 GCF_020657705.1 Clostridioides sp. ZZV15-6598
GTGTCTAAATCACAAGCTAAGAATCTAATAATGACTGAATCAGCTTTCTTTGCATCAGCTTCAAGAAAAGATTGTTTTAACGATTTAGATGTAGAAAAGTATGAGATAGTTGCTACACTAGATTTAAAAACATCAAGTATATGTAGAGAGTTAGATGGAAAAGTATTTGATATGAATGATTATCAAGTTGGAATAACAGCTCCACCATTTCATCCTAGATGTCGTACAACAACAGCTCCTTTTTTTAGTGATGAAGAAGGATATAGAGCAGCAAGAGGAGAAGATGGTAAAACATATTATGTTTCATCAAATATGAAATATGAAAAATGGTATAAGACGCATGTTAGAAACACTTACTAAGCTGGTAGGTGTCTTTGTTATGTGAAAAAATGAAAGGAGATATTTAAAATGGATTGGTTAAAAGAATTACTGGAAGAAATAAAAATAGAAGATAACAAGTTTGATGTAGCTTCTCTTC
>NZ_JAGWCS010000324.1:0-470 GCF_020657705.1 Clostridioides sp. ZZV15-6598
CTTTTTTTTCCTATCAAGAAAAGGTTGATTTTGTCAAGTTTTATGCATCTATAAAATAACGTTATTCTCATGCAGGTGCATTTTAGATAATTTTCGACTTTTTTTTCTATTAAAATAAGTTTAAATTTAACAATAAAACATTTCATTATATTATTTTTTTAAAACATACCATTTTCAACTGTTCCATTAACTTGGACGATTGATTTTTTTCTTAGCTATTCTATCTCCAAGCATACTACCTATATTTTTATTTGGACATAGTTCTTCAGCAATTTCGACTTTATTATCACTATTTTTTTTAATATTAGAATTACTCATCTGTTTTTCGTTTTTTTTATTTTGTTTCATATTTTCTCCTTTCTAAATAATATAGAGTTTGTATTTACTACTTATTATTTCAAATTTCTATAATTTTAATCAAAAAAGGGAAATATCTCAATATAATACAGCTTATTTTAGCAGTATATTTA
>NZ_JAGWCS010000325.1:0-468 GCF_020657705.1 Clostridioides sp. ZZV15-6598
TGCTCCTATAACATAAAGAGCAGCAACTAAAATTAGTAACTGCTCTGGTATGAAACTTATTAAATTATCCATATCTTTTCCTCCTAATTAAAATATTCCTCTCTGAATAGCAAATATAAAGAATCCTACAAGTGTTGTAATCATTGTTCCTATCAACCACTTGAGCATACTTGTAAGTGAATTTAAATTCTCGCATAGTGCTTTTAATTCTGCTTTAGACTCTATATTCGCTACTTTTAATTCGTCTATTTCATCATTATGTTTATTTATTGTTACCTCATGTCGTTTCAAATTGTCTTTGAAAAGTTCTTCATTCATGTGAACCTCCTTGTTTGTATTAAAATAAGGCTTAGAGTAATCTCTAAGCCTTTGACAATTAACGATACTTAATTGCTATATAATCATAACCTACTCCACCATTAACTGTAGATTTTGGTAACCATGAATTGTCATTTATATCTATACCTC
>NZ_JAGWCS010000326.1:0-467 GCF_020657705.1 Clostridioides sp. ZZV15-6598
GTTCTAAGTATTGCTATGGCATTTTTTTGTTCATGAGATAAATATGAATTTAATCTTTTATAATCTTCAATATGAGAATCAAACCTATCTTTTAAATCTTTATATACTTTAGACATAATAGGGTCTATACTCAACACTTTGTCTTCATCTTCTATATTTTTTATATTATTTAATATGTCCATTCTTTCTTTAAACTCTAGTCTATTCAGTATTGCTAAAAGAATAAAGTTAGATGTTACTATAAAAGCAAAAAATAACATTATAATTATGTTAAAATTACTATTAAGTACAAGATTATAATCAAAAATTAATCTTTCATCTAAGGTCTTATCTTCCATGGCGTTATAAGTATTCTCTATATTTGTTCCATAATATGAATTTGAATCACTAGTCATTAATTCTTTACTTGTATTAGATATATTTATAATATATTTCAAACCTACTGTAAAAATTATAAAGACTATAAC
>NZ_JAGWCS010000327.1:0-465 GCF_020657705.1 Clostridioides sp. ZZV15-6598
GACTGTCTTCTGATTCTTCATCTTCTCCATTTATCAGTATTTCTGTTAATTCAGCAGTTTCTAATTTGTCTATATATTCAATGGGAATCAACTGACCAAGTTCAAAAATAGGTCCAGAAGTTTCGCATTTCATCTTATATATTCCTTCACTAATTCTTTCAGTTGCAATATAATTGTATTCTCCTAAATTAAAACGTGAATCAATAGGAATATCTATGTTAAATACTCCTTTCGCAATCGTATTAGTTGCTTCAAGTGGTGTAATTCCTCTTTCTTTGCATCTCTTCTCTAAATAATAATAACTAGCAGTATCTACGAAGGTTTGCTCTAGTAATTCATCCATGGCGATATATGTTTCTGTAAGTTCTATAGCAACAGGAGCAAGAGCATTATATATTATAGACCCTTCTCTTTTATCAAGAGTATCTGGTACACTATCTAACATTCTTTTAATTATATTTTCAA
>NZ_JAGWCS010000328.1:0-460 GCF_020657705.1 Clostridioides sp. ZZV15-6598
TAACAAGGTAGCCGTATCGGAAGGTGCGGCTGGATCACCTCCTTTCTAAGGAGAATTGCCTACTGTTTAATTTTGAGAGTTCTTTATGAACTTCATATTTGGGGGTGTAGCTCAGTTGGGAGAGCACTTGCCTTGCAAGCAAGGGGTCAGGAGTTCGACTCTCCTCATCTCCACCATTAAGAGTATATTACTTAAATCTTCGATTTATCTAGTAGCCTCTTACATGCACTTTTAGCTTATCTTTAGACAAGCTATGTGCGTTAGCACTTTAAGCAACAGAATAAACTGAACTTATGTGAAGTTTGTTTGTTGGCGATGTGCGTTAGCACTTTAAGCAACGGGATTTATCCGTTGGCGTTGTGCGCTAGCACTTTGAAAACTGCATATATATTTAGTGATATGACATCTAATTTGTAATATATAAAGCTGATAACTTTTTAAAATTATCGAAGTTGATAGC
>NZ_JAGWCS010000329.1:0-442 GCF_020657705.1 Clostridioides sp. ZZV15-6598
TCTTTATACTGTACAATATTATTATAACTTACTTTATACCAAGTATCATTTTCAAATTTGTATACTTCTGTATAAAAACTTTTACTTTCTTTATTTCTTATTATGTAATAATTATTTTCAAATTTAATATCTTGTACTTTGTAAGTTATACTTTTACCACTTCTTGATTTATTTATTATTTCAGTAAGATATTTTTTTATCTTACCATTCTCATCGCAAGTAGCAATAAAACAACCAAAATCATTCGTAAATACTTTTCCATTTATTTTTTTTATATTTTCTGGTATTCCTTCTAATTCTTTTAGACTTTTTTCCCTAGTAGTGTTTTTCTCTAACATTTGATACTTTAAATTGCTTTTTTTCAAATTATCAAAAGAAACTACAGCTCTATTCTTGTAATTATATTCTACAATTTTAACTTCTTTTAGTAATTCTATTACTC
>NZ_JAGWCS010000330.1:0-431 GCF_020657705.1 Clostridioides sp. ZZV15-6598
TATTATTAGTTAACATGTCTATTAATCCATCCCCCCTAAGTTACTTTAACTTTTTGAAATAAACATTTCTCTATTATTTTTTAATTCCAATCATATTTTCTAATTCTGAAAAAAAATATATATATAATAAATTCTTACCTAATTCAAAAGCTATTTTTATACCGGTATACTTTAAATTTACATCATCAACTTGATGATATTGAAGATGGAGTACCTAATATATTTCAATAAATAATTAAAATATATTATTTATTGAGAATTTAACTATTTGAATCTATTTTATCATATTTTGGAAATATTTTCCTTTTTTTTGATATATTACTTAAATTATACCCATACTTATCAAATAAAATCAATAATATACTTATGACTTATTAATTATACATAAAAATAAAATTTATAAATTGAGAATAAATTAGTTATATTCATAT
>NZ_JAGWCS010000331.1:0-430 GCF_020657705.1 Clostridioides sp. ZZV15-6598
TCAATATATTACACATCAAATTTTTTTGATGTATTAATTAGAATCATATCAAAAAAAATTGATATGTTCAAGTATATTTTTTAAAAAATTTTCAGAATTAGTTCTTTTGATAAAAATTTTTCTAATTCATTCATGTTAATACTATAATAATTCCATTTACCTTGTCTCTCTTTTAGTATTAAATTAGCATCTAATAACATTTTTAAATGATATGATAGTTTTGATTGAGGCATATTAAAGTATTCAACTAAGTCACACACACATATACTCTCTTTTTTATTCAATTCTGATAATATATTTAATCTTATACTGTCTGATAATGCACCAAATACCAATTCATAGCCCTTTATACTATTATAATTTCTCATTTATTTCACCTCTTTTATAGCATAGATTTTATTTAATAACTAATACATTGTAAATATATTAT
>NZ_JAGWCS010000332.1:0-428 GCF_020657705.1 Clostridioides sp. ZZV15-6598
CCATAGTATTTAAAATATGGTACATGAGTATGGCCACAAATTAATATATCCTCAGATATTTCACTCATAATTTCGTCAGCTTCTAAAGAATTCTCTTTTAAATATTCATTAATCATCCTAGTACTTCCATGAACAAATTTTATAGTTTTTTCATTAAGAGATATAATTACCTCTTTTGGTAAATTCCTTAGATAAGATTTATTATTATCTGTAGTTTCTTGCATGGTAAAACTCATACTTAAACCTGCTTTTTCAGCATCTTTTGGGTCTGGATAATCACATCCACATATCAACCTATAATTTCCTATTGCATCATCATAATTGCCCATTATAGTAATTATTCTATTATCTCTTATCTTTTTTATAACTTCGTTTGGTCTTGTTCCATATCCTACTAAATCACCTACACAAACTACCATATCTATATT
>NZ_JAGWCS010000333.1:0-425 GCF_020657705.1 Clostridioides sp. ZZV15-6598
TAGTGATATGAAAATACTTGAAGTAAAATTTCCTACAGAAGCGCTTAAAGTAGGCAAAGCAATAAGAGTAACATGTGAAAGAGCTGGTTTTGAAAGCGATTGTATAATAATTCAATCACATGAATTTGAATTAACAGTAGTCTATTTTGATAAAGAATTAGATGATTTGGCACAATCATCTATAACAATAGATGATGCAATAGACCATGATTATTGTATTGAAATATTAAATTAGGAGGAAATAAAATGGTAAGTTTATTTGCAATATGTTTAGTAGGATTATTTCAATAAAAAAAGTGCTGGTCAAAGTAACCAACACAACTAAAAAACAATTACTTAGGAGGATACCATAAAATGAATAAAAATTCAAGTCGTAGAAAATATTTAGATGCTTTTGTAGTAACTGATACTAAAAATATAGATAA
>NZ_JAGWCS010000334.1:0-425 GCF_020657705.1 Clostridioides sp. ZZV15-6598
TTGGCTCCAAGGGTGGGGCTCGAACCCACAGCCTACCGGTTAACAGCCGGTTGCTCCACCGTTGAGCTACCTTGGAATATTTACGTGGCTATGTCTTACTCTCCCAGGCAGTTTCCCACCAAGTACCATTAGCGCTAAAGAGCTTAACTTCTGTGTTCGGAATGGGAACAGGTGTATCCTCTTTGCTATTATAACCACATATTGCCTATTTATAAGACAAGTATTATATTAACATCTTTATTTTTAAATGTCAATACTTTTAAAGTACTAAATAATAATAGTTTTTTATTAAATACCTTCCATTAATTGAAGTTAGTACTTTACATAGAGTTAACACTCTAAAAACTGCATATATATTTTAATCAATGAACATCAAATAAATATTGGTCAAGTCCTCGACCTATTAGTATCGATAAGCTAAATAC
>NZ_JAGWCS010000335.1:0-404 GCF_020657705.1 Clostridioides sp. ZZV15-6598
CTTTTTTTAAATTGGTCAAATCAGAACTGCACTGTTTATAAGTAAAAGTTTCTTTATCGTTTTCATAAACTTCTATTTTTTTAGCAAGATATTTATTATATACAAATCTACAACATCCGAAAGTTTTGTTAATTAACTCTTGCTGTTTTTTATTTGGATACATTCTAAACTTATAAGCTTTTTCCACTACTACCTCACTTTACTTGTTTTTTCTGATTATAACTTTAACAAATATAATTATTTAAAACAAGTATTTTGAAGGTTTTTATGTTTATTTTTAAATAACATATGTAAGAACCGTAAGTCTTAACTTTTATCATTTTTGAAGTTGTCGTTCACATAAGTTCGCTACTACCTATGCAGTTCTCTTATGAACTTCTTACACTTTCATGCAAGCACAGACT
>NZ_JAGWCS010000336.1:0-401 GCF_020657705.1 Clostridioides sp. ZZV15-6598
TATCAGTATTACCTTATTTAATAATAGGAGTACTGGTTGGTTCTTTAATGTATAATGTTGTGCCACAAGATGTCATAGCTAAATATGTAGGAGACAGCAATTTATGGGCTGTTCCAATAGCTGCTATATTAGGTATTCCTCTATATTTAAATTCAACAACAATTTTACCAATAGGAGTTGCACTTTCAAGTGCAGGTGTAGGGTTAGGTCCTATAATATCTTTAATTATAGGTGGAACAGGTGCTAGTATCCCAGAAATAATTTTATTAAATAAATTATTCAAAAAGCAGCTTATAGTAGCATTTATAGTAGCTACATTTGTAATAGCTATTAGTGCAGGATATTTAGTTCAATTTATTATGTAATTTAACTAAAAAAGATATTTGTAGGTTTTACTATAT
>NZ_JAGWCS010000337.1:0-398 GCF_020657705.1 Clostridioides sp. ZZV15-6598
GCGATGATATAGCAAACAAAAAAATAGAAGTTAATCTTCCTCAAAATTCATCTTTTGCAGTTTATGATGATAAAGGAGTCCCTGTAAATTACTCTTTAGTGACAAAGAATAATAGAGTTAGATTACCAAAAGGAGGCGTAATTGCTTTCTTAGGAAGTCCAAATGCCAAATTTGAAGTTACATACCAAGATGAAGTAAATGCAAAGGCACTAACAGGAACTGATAGATATGAAACTTCTATTAAGATAAGTCAAGAAGGTTGGGAAAGTGCTGAAAACGCCGTTTTAATAAATGATTCTGCAATTGCAGATGCTTTGGCTACAACACCATTCGCATATAAAAAAGATGCTCCTATATTGCTAACTGGAAGCTCTCAAATAAATGAAAAGACTTTAGCT
>NZ_JAGWCS010000338.1:0-397 GCF_020657705.1 Clostridioides sp. ZZV15-6598
TTGGTTCTTGCCTTACATCAAAATTAATTATTGATACATCTTCAATATCATAATCTAAATTATCACTTGGTAACACTTTATCACATCCTATCTAAAATCAAATATTGTTGTCCTCCTTGCATCCTAATTAAAACCAATTTATCTCCTATTTTTTTATCTGTATATCTTTTAAATGTATCTGTCTGTATTAGAAAAAAATCATCAATAGATAGTTTTTGTTCTATCTTAACTTTTAGTGGACTAACACTTTCTATTGTTCCAAATACAACTCTCATTGGGTTACTTGTTTCTACTGCATCCATTGCAGCTTTTTTTATTATTTGTAATAAATCTTGCGACACTTTATCACCTCACTTATATAAATCTTCTAGCTCTCACATAATTTTTCTTATAATAT
>NZ_JAGWCS010000339.1:0-394 GCF_020657705.1 Clostridioides sp. ZZV15-6598
CCTGGACATTTTCCAGTACAAACACACATTATAAAACCTAATTTTTCTTTTTCCATAACAAACAAATCCCCCTTTAACTTTAATGTTTATATAGTATTTTTCATATGTTTTGATTTTAGTCCCTGTTCCTTTAGTAATAAATGTTGCAGTGAATTCAATAATTCACCTTCTTCAAATTTAAATTTAATATAGTAAAGACAATTATTTTCTATATCTGGTAATTTATATAATCACTTATACTTCATGCACTCTATTTTGGAACTAATACCACATGTTACCATGAGTCCTTTCTTTTGTCGTGTTGCATTTTTTATAGCTGTAAAATCTATTTTTAACATCATTGGATATATCATAAGCCATATAAGTATCGCAACTGGTATAGATACTTGAGCAT
>NZ_JAGWCS010000340.1:0-392 GCF_020657705.1 Clostridioides sp. ZZV15-6598
GGTAAAATTGAGATTTCTGGAAATGGTGGCGTATACAGCAAACAAGATAATAAAAATTTAACTAAGGATAATATGTACAACATTGCATCTATCAGTAAAGTGTTTACTACAACAGCTGTTATGAAGTTGGTTGAAGAGGGAAAATTAAATTTAGATACCCCTGTTGTAAAATATATACCTGAATTTAAAATGGCTGATGATAGATATAAAGAAATCACTCCAAGGATGTTATTAAATCATTCATCAGGGTTAATGGGAAGTAGTTTTAAAAATGCCCTTTTATTAGGCGATAATGATTCTTATAATCATGATAATTTCTTAGAAGAATTAAAGAAACAAAGATTAAAAGCTAAACCAGGAGCTTTTTCAGTTTATTGTAATGATGGATTTAC
>NZ_JAGWCS010000341.1:0-391 GCF_020657705.1 Clostridioides sp. ZZV15-6598
TTGTAATATTTTAGTAACTCTTTATTATTATTATCTTGCTATACTTTGATTAAGAAAATCAAATATAAATTACTGATTATTTTATTAAAAATTTCTTGAAATATTAATATTTACGAGGAGGGAATACAATGAATAAAAAAGTAAAACAAGCATTTCTTCAAACAATACCAAACTTAATAATTGTATTATTAGCACTCACATTTGCATTTTATACTAATACATTTGACCTTGATTTAAAAGTATTAATTTTAGTACCTATATTATATATTATTTTATTTTTATATTATTATACAAAACCTAAGAAAGATTAATGGTAGGTCTGAAAAATAAATTTACTTTTAAAATAAAACCTCTTAAAATTTACATACTTATAAAATATATTGTAAAGGAG
>NZ_JAGWCS010000342.1:0-385 GCF_020657705.1 Clostridioides sp. ZZV15-6598
GCAGTTGCTGTAGGTTCAAATGCTGTTGTAAAGTCACCTTCACCACCTGCAAAAGCTCCAGCCATTACTCCAAATTGGTAATCAGTTGGTTTATAACATTGAAATATATACTTAATACTTCTTAACCTTTTGGTATATTAGGGTATAGTATTAAAGAAAAATCATCGCATTTTTGAGTAGGTTCTTTTTTATATACAGCGTGGTCAATCATAGTCTTAAGCAATATATTTTTTAGATAAGGTTCTTTCTCTTCTGTGTATTCTCTTAAGACTTTTTCAAGTTGAGGAATGATTTGCATTCTAACAGTACTTTTTTCCTTTGCTATCTCAATATCTATATTTACTTTATTTATAGAACTTTTAACATCTTCTATACGTGATATAAG
>NZ_JAGWCS010000343.1:0-381 GCF_020657705.1 Clostridioides sp. ZZV15-6598
TTAACTTGCCTTCATTGTTTCCAATCTTGTCATTACCACAACTAGGGCAATAGCAATATTTTTCTCCAAGTTTTATGACATCTTTTAATTTCATTTCTCAATATCTCCTTGAACTTTCTTATTTTCATTTCTTTTATGAGCCAACAATTGCGATACAAATTCATAAAACAATCTCTCCAGCTCTTCTTCTTCTGAGTTTACGTAAACTTTGAAAATCCCTTTATCTTTAGTTAACTGCATTTGTACTTTCATGTATTAACATCCCCTCACACTCATATCTACTCAATATTTTTATAGCTGTATCAATCGCCTTATTAACAGAACACTTTTTCTTATTTAGTATCTTTTCTGCTAACTTAATTACCTGCTCCACATTTGCTA
>NZ_JAGWCS010000344.1:0-381 GCF_020657705.1 Clostridioides sp. ZZV15-6598
ATTATATATTATAGACCCTTCTCTTTTATCAAGAGTATCTGGTACACTATCTAACATTCTTTTAATTATATTTTCAACAGTCATTAACTCAAACAATTATGCACTCACCACCTTCTCTGCTTTGATATTTCCATATTTGCTGTAAACTGTGAATTTACAATGTACTTTACCCTTTATATTTTGAAACTCAAAATTATCTACATTTTCAATCCTATCGTCCAATACTAGTGCTTCTTTAATACGTCTTTCAATTTCAGGTATCACAAAAGATATAGGTTCTCCAATTAAGTCATTTAATTCAACACCATAATTTCTAGAATAAATAAGGTGCTCATACCTTTCAGTATTTAAAATTAAAAAGATGGTTTGTTTTAATGCTTC
>NZ_JAGWCS010000345.1:0-381 GCF_020657705.1 Clostridioides sp. ZZV15-6598
CTTGCTGTTTTTTATTTGGATACATTCTAAACTTATAAGCTTTTTCCACTACTACCACCTCACTTTACTTGTTTTTTATGATTATATTAATACTGGATATCTATATTTTACACACCTTACTATATGGTATTGTACTAAATATGTATATCCCATGAGTCACTTCCATTTTTCATCACCCATAATAACATTAACAAATGCAATTGCTTAAAACAAGTATTTTGAAGGTTTTTGTATTTATTTTCAAATAACATATGTAAGAACCGTAAGTCTTAACTTTTATCATTTTTGAGGTTGTTGTTCACACAAGTTCGCTACTACCTATGCAGTTCTCTTATGAACTTCTTACACTTTCATGCAAGCACAGACTATATCTTATCCTTC
>NZ_JAGWCS010000346.1:0-380 GCF_020657705.1 Clostridioides sp. ZZV15-6598
GTAGAAGTTGAGATAATAGAAGTATGTTATGATTTTGAGAAAATGGCACTTGAAATAGAGAAAAATAAAATACTTCCAAATGAATTTGCAAGACTTATAAGAGAAGGTTCTTCAAAGTAATAATAGAAAATAAAATTTTTTGGTTCATATATTCAAATAAGTGAATATGTTCATATAAAGGAGTTGCTTTAAATATGAGTGATAAAAAGGGAGGACTTAGTGTATTTGAGAAATATCTTACAATTTGGGTTGCTTTATGCATCATTATTGGTGTTGCAATCGGAGTATATCTACCACAAATATCTAAGACTTTAGATAAATTTACATATGCTCAAGTATCTATACCAGTTGCGATACTTATATGGCTTATGATATATCCA
>NZ_JAGWCS010000347.1:0-377 GCF_020657705.1 Clostridioides sp. ZZV15-6598
TACTATGTTGATGATAAGGTCATATATCAAACACTAGACCACAAGGATGGTGCTTGGGCAGTTGGCAAAAGTTATGGGACTGCATTAGTTTCAGGAGTTACAAACTACAATAGTATTAATATAGAAATATGTGTAAATAAAGATGGCAACTATACAAAAGCAAGAGAAAATGCAATAGACTTAACTAGAAAGTTAATGAAAGATTTAAATATTAGTGCTGACAAAGTAATTAGACATTATGATGCTAAGAAAAAATATTGCCCTCGTAAGATGCTTGATAATCCGAAGTTATGGGTAGATTTTAAAGATAAAGTAAAAAATGGTGGGGGAGTGAATAAGATGATAAAATACACAATAGTCTATGATGGAGAAGTTGA
>NZ_JAGWCS010000348.1:0-375 GCF_020657705.1 Clostridioides sp. ZZV15-6598
TATATTACCCCCTATTTTATTTTAAATGTTCTGTATGAACTTATATTTGTATATTTTTCTGCTATATCAGGCATTTCCTCTCTAAGTTTTTTAGTGTCAATGGACCTTTTAGTAGCTCCTTTCCAAGTTATTATTCTTCCATCTAATGTAGCTAACTCAAACTCTCTCATTTCGCTTTGTATTTCTTGTTCTATTAGTTGCTTCTCTCCTTTTAGTTCTTTCATTTGTGAAACTATTTCATCATATCTTTTTAACTTTGAAATACCATCTTCAAGTAGATTTAGTTCTACTTTCTCTTTAACTGAGTCTTTATATCTTGCTTTTAGAAATTCACTATAAGCATCTGAACCATCAGGAATTGGTAATATATCTTTT
>NZ_JAGWCS010000349.1:0-367 GCF_020657705.1 Clostridioides sp. ZZV15-6598
TGCTATATAATCATAACCTACTCCACCATTAACTGTAGATTTTGGTAACCATGAATTGTCATTTATATCTATACCTCTGTGGCTATCAGTACTATCAAAACAAGTTTCCTTCGTTCTTGCATTATAAAAGAAATAAAATAGAGGAGTGTATATACAATAATATTTTTCACCTACAAGATTTGTGGTAGTATATGAAACAATATCAGGCTTAAAGCCCACAACTATTCCATTTGGATAATGTTCTTTATCATATATAAAAAATCCGCTTGTACTTTGATATCTATTTCGCAAACTATTTATAGTATTATCTTTGCTTACTATAGTATTCTTAAACCCTGTAATATAGTTAACATACTCTTGAAATGTT
>NZ_JAGWCS010000350.1:0-359 GCF_020657705.1 Clostridioides sp. ZZV15-6598
GCTCCAAGGGTGGGGCTCGAACCCACAGCCTACCGGTTAACAGCCGGTTGCTCCACCGTTGAGCTACCTTGGAACATCTAACGTGGCTATGTCCTACTCTCCCAGGCAGTTTCCCACCAAGTACCATCAGCGCTAGAGAACTTAACTTCTGTGTTCGGAATGGGAACAGGTGTATCTTCTCTGCTATTATAACCACATTTTTCCCTTGTTGCTAGGACAAGTATAATATTAACATTTTTTGTTATTTTTGTCAATACTTTTTTCATACTTTTTTAGAGTTAGCACTCTAAAAACTGCATATATATTTTAATTAATGAACATCAAATAATATTGGTCAAGTCCTCGACCTATTAGTATCG
>NZ_JAGWCS010000351.1:0-359 GCF_020657705.1 Clostridioides sp. ZZV15-6598
TATATAGCAGCACTTCTTGGAAATGAAAAGTTTGTATGGCACAAGATAAATAGAGATGAAGAAGTAATTGAAAATCTTATGAAAATAGAGAATGAATTTTGGGAAGAGAATGTGTTAAAAGACATATTACCAATTCCTGATGGTTCAGATGCTTATAGTGAATTTCTAAAAGCAAGATACAAAAATTCAGTTAAAGAGAAAGTAGAACTAAATCTACTTGAAAATGGTATTTCAAAGTTAAAAAGATATGATGATATAGTTTCACAAATGAAAGAACTAAAAGGAGAGAAACAACTAATAGAACAAGAAATACAAAGCGAAATGAGAGAGTTTGAGTTAGCAACATTAGACAGAAGAAT
>NZ_JAGWCS010000352.1:0-358 GCF_020657705.1 Clostridioides sp. ZZV15-6598
TATATGTAGAGATAGGATAGAACCTATCCAATACTACTTGAATTGCTGGAAACCCCTAAAGCTAACCAAACTAAAACATAAGGATGAAATAAACCTAAGTGTGAAAGTTACGAAAGTAGAAAAAATTGGTTAGATGGTATAAGGTTAAACCCTAAGTACTTTAAAATGGGCAATCAGCAGGTAAGCTCCGAATAGGAGAAACTTCAACGACTATTCCTCTTGAGGGAAGTACACTACAAGCTATTGGTAGTGGAAGTGGGTAGACCTTAACGGATAATGCCGAAGGATAAGATATAGTCTGTGCTTGCATGAAAGTGTAAGAAGTTCATAAGAGAACTGCATAGGTAGTAGCGAACTT
>NZ_JAGWCS010000353.1:0-357 GCF_020657705.1 Clostridioides sp. ZZV15-6598
CTGTGCTTGCATGAAAGTGTAAGAAGTTCATAAGAGAACTGCATAGGTAGTAGCGAACTTATGTGAACGACAACCTCGAAAATGATAAAAGTTAAGGGCTTACGGTTCTTACATGTGTTATTTAAAAATAAATATAAAAACCTTCGAAATAATTGTTTTAAATAATTACGTTTGTTAATATTATAATGGGTAATGAAAAAAGGAAGTGACTCATGGTAAAGGATGTATATTAATAATCATAAAAAACAATTAAAGTGAGGTGATAGTAGTGGAAAAAGCGTATAAGTTTAGAATGTATCCAAATAAAAAACAGCAAGAGTTAATTAACAAAACTTTTGGATGTTGTAGATTTGTATA
>NZ_JAGWCS010000354.1:0-353 GCF_020657705.1 Clostridioides sp. ZZV15-6598
TAAACACTTGTCTAAAGCAATTTCAGAGCAATGTTTTAATAAGTTTATAACTATACTTGAATACAAATGTAAATGGAATAAAATCGAATTTGTTAAAGCAGATAGATTTTATCCAAGTAGTAAAATGTGTTCATGTTGTGGGACTATCAAAAAAGATTTAAAACTAAAAGATAGGACTTATGTATGTCCTAATGAAGAGTGTAATCTTGTGATTGATAGGGATAAAAATGCAAGTATTAATTTAGCAAATTATAAAAGTAATCACAAGTGTGGTTGCTTAAATTAGCATAGAAAATCAAATAAAAAGATTGTGCTAATATGTAGACATTGACGAGGTCGAATTTAAGCCTTTG
>NZ_JAGWCS010000355.1:0-345 GCF_020657705.1 Clostridioides sp. ZZV15-6598
TTCATTAAAATATAAATTTTTATTCATTGCTAATTTGAAAGTAAACTTATCCTTTTTATATGTTTGATAATCAAAAGGTATATTAAATCCTTTCATATCCACTTTATCTGAAGCTAAAGAATCAGCTTTTTCAATTTCATCTAATAATTCCTTTATTATAATATCTTTTAATTTTGTCTCATTTTCTCCAAGTCTTAAATCTTTGCCTATCTCTATAGCTTGCTCTTTTGCAATTTGTGCTACATTTATCCTTTTAGCAATTTTAAGGTTTTTTTCGGAGGCTAGTTTAGTTGAACATTTGGTGTTACATCCATCAATAATAATAAGGTCTCTATCTTTTAAGAT
>NZ_JAGWCS010000356.1:0-345 GCF_020657705.1 Clostridioides sp. ZZV15-6598
TTCATTAAAATATAAATTTTTATTCATTGCTAATTTGAAAGTAAACTTATCCTTTTTATATGTTTGATAATCAAAAGATATATTAAATCCTTTCATATCCACTTTATCTGAAGCTAAAAAATCAGCTTTTTCAATTTCATCTAATAATTTTTTTATTATAATATCTTTTAATTTTGTATCATTTTCTCCAAGACTTAAATCTTTGCCTATCTCTATAGCTTGCTCTTTTGCAATTTGTGATACATTTATCCTTTTAGCAATTTTAAGTTTTTTTTCGGAGGCTAGTTTAGTTGAACATTTGGTGTTACATCCATCAATAATAATAAGGTCTCTATCTTTTAAGAT
>NZ_JAGWCS010000357.1:0-343 GCF_020657705.1 Clostridioides sp. ZZV15-6598
GTATTCAAGTATAGTTATAAACTTATTAAAACATTGCTCTGAAATTGCTTTAGACAAGTGTTTATTTTTTAATAAACCTCTTACATTTAAATCTTCTACTACTACTCTACAAGGCTTGGTTTTCACTATTGTATTAGTAGTTTGGTGTATATGATTTAATCTAATATCAGAAAGTTTTTTATAGACAAGTTTTACCTGTCTTTCAATCTTTATAATATTTTGAGTTTTTACAAGTTTTTCACCTTTTTGAAAGGTGTTACCACTTCTTAACATATCATATTTCCTTGAAACTTGCCTTTGAAGTTTTCTAAGTTTCTTATTTAATCTTTTAACTTCTTTTGAT
>NZ_JAGWCS010000358.1:0-332 GCF_020657705.1 Clostridioides sp. ZZV15-6598
TCTGAATCTCTGTTTTTATTTTCCTCTTTTAACATACTTAATTCTTTTTCTAATGCTTGTAATCTCTTTTGTTCATCAGTCAAAATAATTTCTATATTTTTTAAAACAGGTTCTTTTGTAATTGGATTTATAGACTCTATATACTGTTTACTATAGTCTATACTTCCAAATTCAACATCTATAAAAGTTAATTCTGTTATTGCATCATGTTCTAATACATCACCTGTTGCTTCTCCTGTTTGAAGCCATATTTTACCTGTTTGGTCGTAAATTATTCTATTTTTTCTATTCATTTTATCACCTCATATTATAATTAATTATTTAAAAGTTCT
>NZ_JAGWCS010000359.1:0-332 GCF_020657705.1 Clostridioides sp. ZZV15-6598
TAGCTCAGCTGGATAGAGCAACGCCCTTCTAAGGCGTGTGTCCGGGGTTCGAATCCCTGTGCGCTCACCACATATATTGGGGATTAGCCAAGTCGGTAAGGCACATGACTTTGACTCATGTATGCGTAGGTTCAAGTCCTGCATCCCCAGCCATTAAATATTAAAGTAAGGTTCATTAGCTCAGCTGGCAGAGCACCTGACTCTTAATCAGGGTGTCCCGAGTTCGATCCTCGGATGAATCATTGGAAGCAGAATATGGAGAGGTGTCCGAGTGGTTTAAGGAGCTGGTCTTGAAAACCAGTGACTTCGAAAGGGGCCGTGGGTTCGAATCC
>NZ_JAGWCS010000360.1:0-327 GCF_020657705.1 Clostridioides sp. ZZV15-6598
TTATAGTAAGTAACTAACTTTGCATTCATTAATTTATTTAAATGTCTAGACGCATTAGACTGAGTTATTTCAAGTATTGCCTCAATTTCACATACACACAATGCTCCTCTTCTTAAAATATTTATTATTCTTATTCGTGTTTCATCACCTAATGCTTTTAATATTTGTATAATTTCCATTTTTTCCTCCCTTTATATAATCATATTCACTTTTAATCATATGATACTCCTAAAAAAGATATTTGTAAAGCATATAGTAAAACCTACAAATATCTTTTTTAGTTAATTTACATAATAAATTGAACTAAATATCCTGCACTAATAGCTA
>NZ_JAGWCS010000361.1:0-325 GCF_020657705.1 Clostridioides sp. ZZV15-6598
AATTATCGAGAAAAACAATTGGTAGTTCAAATAGAAATAAAGCAAGATTAAAAGTTGCAAGACTTCAAGAACATATAACTAATCAAAGAAAGGATTTTCTACAAAAACTATCTACTAAATTAATACAAGAGAATAATATTATTTGTATAGAAGATTTACAAGTAAAGAATATGACTAGAAATCATAAACTATCTCGCTTAATTTATGATGTTTCATGGTCAGAATTTGTTCTCCAATTAGAATATAAAGCTAATTGGTATGGTAGACAAATTGTAAAGGTAGGTAAATTCTTTGCAAGTTCACAAATATGCAATAAATGTGGGTA
>NZ_JAGWCS010000362.1:0-320 GCF_020657705.1 Clostridioides sp. ZZV15-6598
TTATTTTCCATAGCTTTTACTGAAGCAGGAGAAAGAATTCCATTTGATTTTTTCATAAATGTTTGTGCAAATGTACACAGATTTTCTGCACTTGAATATAAACCACCTGCACCTATAGTATTAAGGTTATCTTGTGGAACTGCATCTTCCCAATAAGGTACATAGGCTTTTGCAAGTTTTGAACTATCAAAACTATTTTCTGGAGTTTTTGTATTTTGTAAATTAAGTGGATTGTTTATGTACTTATCAAGAAAATTAGTAAATGACATACCAGATACTTTTTCTACTAAAATTTCAGCTAAAGTAAATCCATCATTACA
>NZ_JAGWCS010000363.1:0-317 GCF_020657705.1 Clostridioides sp. ZZV15-6598
TATCTCTTACCTAAGAGTTCAGCAGCCTTATTTCTATCTTTTATGCTTACATCTTTTTTAACTCTTTCAACACCATTCTCAGAAACTACAACCACTTCTTCTTTTGCTTCATTCCTTACTATTTTAGTTAAATACTCCATGACTTCTTTAGCATCTGCTATTCTGTTTGACTCAAGCTGACCTATTCTTTCATCAATGTAACTTTTTAAGTATGGTTTTGTTAAGTTCTCAGCACCTATTACCTTGGCAGTCTTTTCAGAATACCCCGCTTTTATTGCTGCTTCTGTAGCATTACCAGTCTTTATATAGTAATCACA
>NZ_JAGWCS010000364.1:0-316 GCF_020657705.1 Clostridioides sp. ZZV15-6598
CCGGAATCGAACCGGTACGAGAGGTAAGTCCCGCAGGATTTTAAGTCCTGTGCGTCTGCCAGTTCCGCCACTTCGGCTTTTTTTGGCTCCAAGGGTGGGGCTCGAACCCACAGCCTACCGGTTAACAGCCGGTTGCTCCACCATTGAGCTACCTTGGAATATTTTGGAGGCGACACCCAGATTCGAACTGGGGATCAAGGAGTTGCAGTCCACTGCCTTACCACTTGGCTATGTCGCCGCCTTTTTGGTGATCTATCCGCGACTCGAACGCGGGACACCCTGATTAAAAGTCAGGTGCTCTACCGACTGAGCTAAT
>NZ_JAGWCS010000365.1:0-313 GCF_020657705.1 Clostridioides sp. ZZV15-6598
TATTTAATTTAGCATTTGACGAATTATAAAGTATTTATATTAATTTATAGAGTTTATATCTTTTTACCTACAATCGCTACTTTGTAGATGCTATTTCGCTCACGCTAATAGCCACTTCCTTTCAGAACGTGCAAAGACTATTTCTTCATCTTCAGCATTACCTGTTAAGAGCCACCCATTTCTTCCACCAATTACTTGTGGTTTTACTCCCTCTTGGGATAGTCGTTTGACCTTCCTATTTCTAGGCTTGGCGACCAAATTTCCATTATTAAGCACTTAGGATTTAACCATATGCCATCTCTACACTTGTTAT
>NZ_JAGWCS010000366.1:0-311 GCF_020657705.1 Clostridioides sp. ZZV15-6598
AAGTTAAGACTTATGGTTCTTACATATGTTATTTAAAAATAAATACAAAAACCTTCAAAATACTTGTTTTAAATAATCGTATACGTTAATATCATGATGAGTGATGAAAAATGGAAGTAACTCATGGGATATGTATATTTAGTACAATAATATATCAATAATCATAAAAAACAAGTAAAGTGAGGTGGTAGTAGTGGAAAAAGCGTATAAGTTTAGAATGTATCCAAATAAAAAACAGCAAGAGCTAATTAACAAAACTTTTGGATGTTGTAGATTTGTATACAATAAATATCTTTCTAAAAGAATAGAAG
>NZ_JAGWCS010000367.1:0-310 GCF_020657705.1 Clostridioides sp. ZZV15-6598
TAAGAAGTTCATAAGAGAACTGCATAGGTAGTAGCGAACTTATGTGAACAACAACCTCAAAAATGATAAAAGTTAAGGACTTACAGTTCTTACATATGTTATTTAAAAAATAAATATGAAGACCTTCAAAATACTTGTCTTAAATGTTAATATTATAATTGGGATAACGTCTTTGGAATCCTAGTTGTTTTGTTGCTACTGTACCAGAAAGTACAGAGGAGCAGATTATTAATAAAAACAAGTAAAGTGAGGTGATAGTATTGGAAAAAGCTTATAAGTTTAGAATGTATCCAAATAAAAAACAGCAAGA
>NZ_JAGWCS010000368.1:0-306 GCF_020657705.1 Clostridioides sp. ZZV15-6598
TATACCTTTTAATATTGATAGCAGCGTATCTTGGTCAATATCCTCCCAAAATGAAGCTACTTTATTTCTTACATTAGCCATGAAATCTACACCTGCTGTTATATCTTGACTGAAATCTTTCTCCATCCATGCTTTAGCTCTACCGATTACTACAACACCTCTTTCATAAGTAACAGTAGTATCTGCTGTTATGTCAGTCATACCATCATAATTAAGTGCATCCCCTTCCAAGTTACCATACATAGGTATTCTTCCATATGATGTAGTTGTTTGACTACTAAATAAGTTTCTAATTTCTGAGTTTGA
>NZ_JAGWCS010000369.1:0-300 GCF_020657705.1 Clostridioides sp. ZZV15-6598
TTATCCTATCTTACTGTTAAAAATATTTTTAAAGCGTATGTCAAAGTGTATCTCCCAAAAAATTTCAAGAAATTTATAAAAATAAACTTACAAAAAAACAAAAAAAATTAAATATTTAAATATTTAATTATATTCACTATATCATTTATTGCCAAAAAAATCTATAAAAGACAAATAAAAACATATAATAGTTATATTTTTATAAAATTTTATACAAAAAAAGATTACGTGGCTACGTCCTACTCTCCCAGGCAGTTTCCCACCAAGTACCATCAGCGCTAGAGAGCTTAACTTCTGTGT
>NZ_JAGWCS010000370.1:0-282 GCF_020657705.1 Clostridioides sp. ZZV15-6598
CCTAAACTTGGTATGGTTAAAGTAAGGGATAAACAAGTACCTCAAGGGAGAATACTTAATGCTACTGTATCCAAAGAGCCAAGTGGTAAGTATTATGTATCATTATGTTGCACTGATATAGATATTGAAGCATTTGAAAATACTAATAATCATGTAGGTTTAGATTTAGGAATTAAAGAATTTTGTATCTCAAGTTGTGGACAAATTATAGAAAATCCTAAGTATCTTCTAAAGTCATTAAACAAACTTGCTAAATTACAAAGAGAATTATCGAGAAAAACA
>NZ_JAGWCS010000371.1:0-282 GCF_020657705.1 Clostridioides sp. ZZV15-6598
AATAGAAAAACTATAAATAAGAAACTAGCTATAACCTTTTTAATCTCTATAGTTATACAAGCAATTATTCAGTACATAGCTTTAGTATTATTTATGGGTATATATTATGCTGAAGCAATAGTTATAGAGGTTCTATTTACACTTGTAAGTGTAATTGCTTATTCTTCCATATACAACTTTCTATCTACTAAGTTTAATTACATCAATAATATCTCGAAAAATATAAAAAACATTGAAAATGGAAATCTAAAATATAAGTTAGAAGTGATAGGAGGTGACGAA
>NZ_JAGWCS010000372.1:0-278 GCF_020657705.1 Clostridioides sp. ZZV15-6598
TAAAAGTTGCAAGACTTAAAGAACATATAGCTAATAGGAGAAAGGATTTTCTACAAAAACTATCTACTAAATTAATACAAGAAAATGATATTATTTGCATAGAAGATTTACAAGTAAAAAATATGACTAGAAATCATAAACTATCTCGCTTAATTTCTGATGTTTCATGGTCAGAATTTGTTCGTCAGTTAGAATATAAGTCTAATTGGTATGGTAGACAAATTGTAAAGGTAGGTAAATTCTTTGCAAGTTCACAAATATGCAATAAATGTGGGTAT
>NZ_JAGWCS010000373.1:0-275 GCF_020657705.1 Clostridioides sp. ZZV15-6598
TTATGATTATATATTTGACATCTGGTTTTTCAGATTTTTTCATCATATTTTTAATTGACAGTAAATCTTGTAATATTTCGTCATGTAGATAATTGGAAAAATCCTTTTTAAGTTCTTCCTCATTATATATCTGCATTAGATTATTTATTAAATTACTTTCTTTTACATTAAATTTTTCTACTGAATTTTTATTGTAGATGATATCATTAATATTTGTGTAAATTAAAATAAAATAAAGTAAAACAAACCAAAATATACAATGTATTATTATAAAA
>NZ_JAGWCS010000374.1:0-273 GCF_020657705.1 Clostridioides sp. ZZV15-6598
GTTCATAAGAGAACTGCATAGGTAGTAGCGAACTTATGTGAACGACAACCTCAAAAATGATAAAAGTTAAGGGCTTATGGTTCTTACATATGTTATTTAAAAATAAATACAAGAGAACGATATTATTTGCATAGAAGATTTACAAGTAAAGAATATGACTAGAAATCGTAAACTATCTCGCTTAATTTCTGATGTATCATGGTCAGAATTTGTTAGTCAATTAGAATACAAGGCTAATTGGTATGGTAGACAAATTGTAAAGGTAGGTAAATT
>NZ_JAGWCS010000375.1:0-267 GCF_020657705.1 Clostridioides sp. ZZV15-6598
GAATTGGCAGACGCACTAGACTTAGGATCTAGCGCCATTGGCGTGGGGGTTCGACTCCCTTCATCCGCACCATTTTTATTTAATTTAATAAACGAGCGGGAATAGTTCAGTGGTAGAGCGCAACCTTGCCAAGGTTGAAGTCGCGAGTTCGAATCTCGTTTCCCGCTCCAAATTTATGTTTATATTGTAATGTGGGTGCATAGCTCAGCTGGATAGAGCAACGCCCTTCTAAGGCGTGTGTCCGGGGTTCGAATCCCTGTGCGCTCA
>NZ_JAGWCS010000376.1:0-267 GCF_020657705.1 Clostridioides sp. ZZV15-6598
ATTAAAATATATATGCAGTTTTTAGAGTGTTAACTCTATGTATTTAAATTTGTCAATAATTAGAGATTTTTTAGAGTTTTGTAAGCTAAAAATCGAATAAAAAAAGTATTGACATAATAAGACAAAGATGTTATTATAATACTTGTCTTAGAAAAAAGATAAATGAAAATTTAGACAATAATCTGGTTATAATAGCAGAGAGGATACACCTGTTCCCATTCCGAACACAGAAGTTAAGCTCTCTAGCGCTGATGGTACTTGGTGGGA
>NZ_JAGWCS010000377.1:0-260 GCF_020657705.1 Clostridioides sp. ZZV15-6598
TCGTTTTCCCTTATTTTATGAGCATATATAGTCTTTATCTTTCCACTTCTTTGTGCTAATTCTAAAAGACCTTTATACCCAATTTGGAATTGTACCTTCTTGCCATATGGTATTAAATATGCTTGACCTAAAGGTGTGTTAGGCTCAAGTCCTAATTGAGCTGATTCCATCATCGCTGCTATGAAACTCATAGGCTCACATGATTGTAACCTTGGATTGTTACTAAAAGCTGTTAGGGCAACTCTTTGAAACCTCTCACT
>NZ_JAGWCS010000378.1:0-255 GCF_020657705.1 Clostridioides sp. ZZV15-6598
GCAAAGTTAGTTACTTACTATAAAGAAGCTAAGTTTGTATATTATAAATTGGATGAGGATACTTTAGGTAAATACAGCTTTATTAAAGAAATATTAGATAATGAATTAGAATCTTATGAGAAATTAAAGTTTGATTATGATGTATTAATGGGATATAGGAATCAAGGTCTAAATTGCGAAAATGTATCAAGAGTTAAAGAAACAATAGAAAAAGTAAACCAAAGAAAATCAAAGAAAATGTAATAGGAGAAAATT
>NZ_JAGWCS010000379.1:0-254 GCF_020657705.1 Clostridioides sp. ZZV15-6598
AGTAAATTTCCTACTAGTATTACAGGAGATTTAGTTTTTCCAGCTAAAACCCCAACAGATAAACCATCTATTAAATCGTCTTGTTTATTGATTCCATTTTTAGCGACATATAGATTGCTTATATTAGAATCCTTATAAAACTCTTTTATTACTTTTGCATTTGTTTCATTTCTAGTACTACCTGATATTCTTTGTGGATTTTTTAGTTTGCTTTCTATATTTTTAGAAACTGTGTATTCTCCACCAATTATATA
>NZ_JAGWCS010000380.1:0-252 GCF_020657705.1 Clostridioides sp. ZZV15-6598
GCAACTTGCATGTTCATAACTTCCTTCATATCCTCTTGGTGAAAACTCTTCATGACCTCTGTAATCTCTACGCTCATGGCCTCCTTCGAATCCCCTTGGCGCAAATCCTTCATGGCCTCTGCAACCTGCATGTTCATAACTTCCTTCATATCCTCTTGGTGAAAACCCTTCATGGCCTCTGTAATCTCTACGCTCATAGCCTCCTTCGAATCCCCTTGGCGCAAATCCTTCATGACCTCTGCAACCTACATG
>NZ_JAGWCS010000381.1:0-251 GCF_020657705.1 Clostridioides sp. ZZV15-6598
CTTGCTGTTTTTTATTTGGATACATTCTAAACTTATAAGCTTTTTCCACTACTACCACCTCACTTTACTTGTTTTTTCTGATTATTCATTACTCACCATAATATTAACGTATGTAATTATTTAAAACAAGTATTTTGAAGGTTTTTATATTTAACATATGTAAGAACCGTAAGTCTTAACTTTTATCATTTTTGAGGTTGTTGTTCACATAAGTTCGCTACTACCTATGCAGTTCTCTTATGAACTTCTTA
>NZ_JAGWCS010000382.1:0-249 GCF_020657705.1 Clostridioides sp. ZZV15-6598
CGGAACTGGCAGACGCACAGGACTTAAAATCCTGCGGGACTTACCTCTCGTACCGGTTCGATTCCGGTCTTCGGCACTTATAAAACAATATCGCGGAGTGGAGCAGTTGGCAGCTCGTCGGGCTCATAACCCGAAGGTCGTAGGTTCGAGTCCTGCCTCCGCAACCATTAAAATGGCTCGTTGGTCAAGAGGTTAAGACACCGCCCTTTCACGGCGGTAACAGGGGTTCAATTCCCCTACGAGTCACCA
>NZ_JAGWCS010000383.1:0-249 GCF_020657705.1 Clostridioides sp. ZZV15-6598
GATACTAATAGGTCGAGGACTTGACCAATATTTATTTGATGTTCATTGATTAAAATATATATGTAGTTTTTAGAGTGCTAACTCTAAAGAAGCTAGTTTACTAGTTTCAATAACTTAATATTAATATTAAGCATAAAAATTATGTGGTTACAATAGCAGAGAGGATACACCTGTTCCCATTCCGAACACAGAAGTTAAGCTCTCTAGCGCTGATGGTACTTGGTGGGAAACTGCCTGGGAGAGTAGGAC
>NZ_JAGWCS010000384.1:0-243 GCF_020657705.1 Clostridioides sp. ZZV15-6598
ACCATCCTTTAACTGTTTGTAAGTTTGATTTATACCTATTGATATACCCCAACAAATTACACCTTGTAAGACTGCATCAGCATTTAATCCTAGCATCCATACTGAGAAACCTATACCAAGTATCAATAAGACTACTGGAATATACTTGTTATCTAATTGTTTATACTTCTTACATCCTGCTCCTATAACATAAAGAGCAGCAACTAAAATTAGTAACTGCTCTGGTATGAAACTTATTAAATT
>NZ_JAGWCS010000385.1:0-240 GCF_020657705.1 Clostridioides sp. ZZV15-6598
TTATAAATAAATTAACTAAAGGAAAAGTTTTTACAGCTTCTTATAGTATAGACATACATTAGATAAAAAATTTAATTTACATGTTTATGTTTTTGCAAAATATTAATGTAATTCAAAATAGGAAATGCCCTAATATTCATATAATCAGTATAAAACAAATAAGTTCCTATAGTGCTGAAATAAAAGAACTTTTAAATAAGAATCGGTATAGTATTAGAAAATAGTATTATTAATATTAAT
>NZ_JAGWCS010000386.1:0-238 GCF_020657705.1 Clostridioides sp. ZZV15-6598
GGTGTAGCTCAATGGTAGAGTTCTGGCCTTCCAAGCCAGCTGTGAGGGTTCGATCCCCTTCACCCGCTCCAAAAAAATGGGATCATAGCTCAGCTGGGAGAGCACCTGCCTTACAAGCAGGGGGTCGCAGGTTCGAGCCCTGCTGGTCCCACCATTTGCGGCCTGGTAGTTCAGTTGGTTAGAATGCCAGCCTGTCACGCTGGAGGTCGAGGGTTCGAACCCCTTCCAGGTCGCCAAA
>NZ_JAGWCS010000387.1:0-238 GCF_020657705.1 Clostridioides sp. ZZV15-6598
AATTAGGAGGATAAGAGATGGATAATTTAATAAGTTTCATACCAGAGCAGTTACTAATTTTAGTTGCTGCTCTTTATGTTTTAGGGGTTGGTTGTAAGAAGTATAAGCAACTAAATAACAAGTATATTCCAGTAGTATTATTAGTACTTGGTGTGGGTTTCTCAGTATGGATGCTAGGATTAAATGCTGATGCAGTCTTACAAGGAGTGATTTGTTGGGGTATATCAATAGGTATAAA
>NZ_JAGWCS010000388.1:0-232 GCF_020657705.1 Clostridioides sp. ZZV15-6598
AAGATATGGATAATTTAATAAGTTTCATACCAGAGCAGTTACTAATTTTAGTTGCTGCTCTTTATGTTATAGGAGCAGGATGTAAGAAATATAAGCAATTAGATAACAAGTATATTCCAGTTATATTATTAATACTTGGAATAGGTTTCTCAATATGGATGCTAGGATTAAATCCTAATGCAGTCTTACAAGGTGTAATTTGTTGGGGTATATCAATAGGTATAAATCAAAC
>NZ_JAGWCS010000389.1:0-230 GCF_020657705.1 Clostridioides sp. ZZV15-6598
GCAAAGTATATAGTGAATTGGTATATAAAAGAGCCAACAATTATTGCAGTAGTATTTTTAATAAAAGTGAATTTCTTGAATAATGTAATACCAATTATGATAGAAGCAATTCCAAGTACTAAAGTTCCGATACCCATATTTACATCTGAGAACCCTAAGAATTGAGCCATCAAACTACCAGATAAAGCTATAAGTCCATTTGTAATCATAAGCCCTAATATTTTAATAGA
>NZ_JAGWCS010000390.1:0-228 GCF_020657705.1 Clostridioides sp. ZZV15-6598
TCAAGAGTTAAAGAAACAATAGAAAAAGTAAACCAAAGAAAATCAAAGAAAATGTAATAGGAGAAAATTGTTTATGAAAATAGCAGCTATATCAGATATACACAGCAATATTTATGCTTTGGATGCAGTACTAGATAATATAAAGGTACATAATATAGATATGGTAGTTTGTGTAGGTGATTTAGTAGGATATGGAACAAGACCAAACGAAGTTATAAAAAAGATAAG
>NZ_JAGWCS010000391.1:0-224 GCF_020657705.1 Clostridioides sp. ZZV15-6598
TTACTAAATGTTTTATCAGGTTTTATTTCTTTAATTTTACCTTTTTCTTTTAATGCAGATAGTAAAATTTCTTGTCCGATTATTTCGTTAAGTTGACTACTTCCACCAGAAGAAACGACTGCAACTGCCATATTTTCATCTGGAAGCACTGTAAGATTACTATGGAATAATAAAGAATCTCCACCTTTTGTAAGTGCTTTTAGATTATATTGATTAAATGGATA
>NZ_JAGWCS010000392.1:0-223 GCF_020657705.1 Clostridioides sp. ZZV15-6598
CAGATATTATATTTAATATAGTAGATTTTCCAGTTCCATTACTACCTATGATACTTACAAATTCACCATCTTCTATATCAATTGATAAATTTTCAAATATAGTATTAGGTTGACCATATGGATTTGGGAAACTCTTTGAAAGATTCTTAATTTGTAACATCTATAACACCTCTTTTTTCAGATTTATTTTTGGTACTAGCCTTGCACTTGTTTTTTTTTAGTG
>NZ_JAGWCS010000393.1:0-222 GCF_020657705.1 Clostridioides sp. ZZV15-6598
GCCAACTGCCCAAGCACCATCCTTGTGGTCTAGTGTTTGATATATGACCTTATCATCAACATAGTAATGCACGCTTGTTTCTAAGTTACCATTATTAAGTGCTTGTGCATGTCTTTTGGCATCTGCTCCCTTGTCCTCGTTATCCGTTTCATGAATGACAATAAACTTTGCATTATTCTTGCTTGGATAACATTTTTTCTTTGTTAACATCTTTATTATATC
>NZ_JAGWCS010000394.1:0-221 GCF_020657705.1 Clostridioides sp. ZZV15-6598
CTTGTTCCTGAAACTTTCTTTTCTAATGCTCCTTTTGCTTTTTCACTAGCCATATATATTACCCCCTATTTTATTTTGAATGTTCTATATGAACTTATATTTGTATATTTTTCTGCTATATCAGGCATTTCTTCTCTTAATCTCTTGGTATCAATGGACCTTTTGGTAGCTCCTTTCCAAGTTATTATTCTTCTGTCTAATGTTGCTAACTCAAACTCTCT
>NZ_JAGWCS010000395.1:0-216 GCF_020657705.1 Clostridioides sp. ZZV15-6598
GTAAAGTGAGGTGATAGTATTGGAAAAAGCTTATAAGTTTAGAATGTATCCAAATAAAAAACAGCAAGAGTTAATTAACAAGACTTTTGGATGTTGTAGATTTGTATACAATAAATATCTTTCTAAAAAAATAGAAGTCTATGAAAACGATAAAGAAACTTTTACTTATAAACAGTGCAGTTCTGATTAGACCAATTTAAAAAAAGAATTAGATTG
>NZ_JAGWCS010000396.1:0-215 GCF_020657705.1 Clostridioides sp. ZZV15-6598
GTTAAAGTAAGGGATAAACAAGTACCTCAAGGGAGAATACTTAATGCTACTGTATCCAAAGAACCAAGTGGTAAATACTATGTATCATTATGTTGTACTGATGTAGATATTGAAGTATTTGAAAATACTAATAATCAAGTAGGTTTAGATTTAGGAATTAAAGAATTTTGTATCTCAAGTTGTGGACAATTTATAGAAAATCCTAAGTATCTTCT
>NZ_JAGWCS010000397.1:0-214 GCF_020657705.1 Clostridioides sp. ZZV15-6598
CAATTTTCAAACAATCATGTTGAATAATAACTAATTCTGTTGTATTATTGTAGTTGTAGAATAAAACTAAATCGGCAAAACTAGAGAAATTTAGTGACGCAAAGCTATAGGGACTAAGACTTGTAAAATATCTTATAAGTTATGTCAGCCAGTTGCCAAAAAGATATTTTTCTTTTTGTTTTTATGAAAGTTTTTTAGGGGGATAATAATATAT
>NZ_JAGWCS010000398.1:0-209 GCF_020657705.1 Clostridioides sp. ZZV15-6598
AGTGATATCAAACTGTATAAAGAAAATGGTACAGAATACCTAAAATTTGCAACACAAACATATGTAAGTGAAGATTCTATTACTAATTTATCATCAGAAAAATCTTTCACATATCAAATAGATTCAAATGGCTATGCAAAATGGTACAAAATTGGCGATGATATAGCAAACAAAAAAATAGAAGTTAATCTTCCTCAAAATTCATCTTT
>NZ_JAGWCS010000399.1:0-209 GCF_020657705.1 Clostridioides sp. ZZV15-6598
ATTTACTCAATATTCAGAGAATGAACTAGATAAAATTATAAAGAAAAGTCAGAAAGAAAAGTTCGGTTAAATTAAATGGTCTAGGGAGTAGTTATACAATATTACTTCCTAGAAGTTAAAAGTGGAGGGATAAAAGATGGAGTTAAAATTTAGAGAATGGAATAAAAATTGCAAAGAAATGTATAGTTATGATGAAATGGTATACTATT
>NZ_JAGWCS010000400.1:0-206 GCF_020657705.1 Clostridioides sp. ZZV15-6598
GCTAGTGAAAAAGCAAAAGGAGCATTAGAAAAGAAAGTTTCAGGAACAAGTACAGTTAAAGTAAGTCCAAGCAAAGGCATGGAACAGCTTATGAATAAAATGGCAAGTCAGATAAAAAAAGCTTTACCAAGTATGGTTTCAAGTGAGAGGTTTCAAAGAGTTGCCCTAACAGCTTTTAGTAACAATCCAAGGTTACAATCATGTGA
>NZ_JAGWCS010000401.1:0-205 GCF_020657705.1 Clostridioides sp. ZZV15-6598
AATGTACTAATAAAAAACAGCAAGAGTTAATTAACAAAACTTTTGGATGTTGTAGATTTGTATATAATAAATATCTTGCTAAAAAAATAGAAGTTTATGAAAATGATAAAGAAACTTTTACTTATAAACAGTGCAGTTCTGATTTGACCAATTTAAAAAAAGAATTAGATTGGCTTAAAGAACCTGACAAATTTTCACTACAAAA
>NZ_JAGWCS010000402.1:0-204 GCF_020657705.1 Clostridioides sp. ZZV15-6598
TATTTCTAGGCTTGGCGACCAAATTTCCATTATTAAGCACTTAGGATTTAACCATATGCCATCTCTACACTTGTTATGATTTCTCACCATCATAAAGGTTTCTGATTCTATCCTTTATTGTGGTAGCAGAGCTTTAGGATTTACTGGTTTTAAAGTGGTGTCCTATGCAGATTTCTCTACATACGCAGTATAGTTTATATTTTT
>NZ_JAGWCS010000403.1:0-203 GCF_020657705.1 Clostridioides sp. ZZV15-6598
TAAAAAGTTATCAGCTTTATATATTACAAATTAGATGTCATATCACTAAATATATATATGCAGTTTTCAAAGTGCTAACGCACATCGCCAACGAATAAATTCCGTTGCTTAAAGTGCTAATGCACGTCGCCAACAAACAAACTTCACATAAGTTCAGTTTATTCTGTTGCTTAAAGTGCTAACGCACATAGCTTGTCTAAAGA
>NZ_JAGWCS010000404.1:0-202 GCF_020657705.1 Clostridioides sp. ZZV15-6598
GGTCCACTGCTGTAACTTTTACTTTTACTCTTTGCAAACTCTATAATTTCCTCTTTAGTCATAAAAGAGAAACTATGACCTCCTGTATCTAAATGATATACTGCATAATATCCAATTATTTCCCCTCTATCACCATTTAATTTAGGTTCATGAACTAAGTCTTGATGAAGACCATATTTAATCTCAAACTTGTCGTTTTCCC
>NZ_JAGWCS010000405.1:0-201 GCF_020657705.1 Clostridioides sp. ZZV15-6598
ATTATAGTTAAAATACTTCCCGTAAAAGATGGTTCTAATCCTTATAAACATCTTAGTGCTTATCCTTGTATGACTGGCGTAAATCAAAATCTTAGATATGAAAATGGTTCATATACTCGTATTGTTGGTAGTGCTAGTATTAGAGACGTTACTGCTGATAGTTTTGAAATTGAATGTGGCGTGAGTGACCTTAACGCTGGT
>NZ_JAGWCS010000406.1:0-200 GCF_020657705.1 Clostridioides sp. ZZV15-6598
GTTTTCTAAATCTTTTAAGGTGTTTTGTAGTGAAAATTTGTCAGGTTCTTTAAGCCAATCTAATTCTTTTTTTAAATCAGTCAAATCAGAACTACACTGTTTATAAGTAAAAGTTTCTTTATCATTTTCATAAACTTCTATTTTTTTAGCAAGATATTTATTATATACAAATCTACAACATCCAAAAGTTTTGTTAATTA